>JACMIU010000421.1 GCA_014380985.1 Armatimonadota bacterium
CCGGTCGCGGGCAGGGCGGTCGCGGTCGCGGCGGTTTTCTCCAGCCCGCCGACTGATGCGGGGGTCAGGGCGGCGGGCGAGACGATCACGGTTTGTGCGGCGGCGGGAGGCGCGAAAACGAGCAGGGCGAAGAACGCGGCGATAAATGTGCGGCAGTGCAGAATCATGGCGTACCTTTTCGCCGAGAGGCTTGCCTTTTCCTTCAAAAAACCGGGGCGTTTCGCGTTGCGGCGGGCAGGAGATTACTGGCGAAGCGGCGAACGTTAGGCACGAACGGCGAATCGGCGTCGCACTTGCCCCAAGATCAAAGGATTCGCTAATGGAACTTGTTACCAATCGCGCCCGCGCCGCTCTCGCCGTCTGCGCCCTAACCACGTTTGCAATACCGACCGCACCTGCACACGCGCAAACCGTCACCTTTGACAATATCGCCGACAGTGTTTCCACAAACAACGGCGTGTTCCAATTTGTAGGGTTGGGGGACATCAATAATTCTGGAACGGTCGCTTTTAGTGGGGGGTTTGTGGATGGCGGATCAGGCGTCTACACGAGTACGAACGGCATGATTACCCAAGTCGCCGATACGACTGGCGCATTTCGTAGTTTCGGCAACCTACGCATCAATGCAAGTGGCACTGTGGCTTTTAACGCGGAGTCAGACGATAATCTGCGAGCGATCTACGCAAGCACGGGCGGAGTAGTTCGCACCATTGTCGACCGAAACACGTTCAACAATCCTCCGTTCATCAGTTTTGGAGGGTTCGCGCTCAACGATTCCGGCACTGTCGCCTTTGTCGCATTAATGAGAGACTTCGTGACCAATAGCATCTACACTACTACCGGGGATGGTGTAGCATCATTTGTAGCCGCAGCGAGTTTTCGAGAAGATGTTTTCAACAATTTTTATACCGTCGCGCTCAACAACGCGGGAACAATGGCGTTTCAAGCCGACTTGAATGCAGGGGGGCACGGCGTTTATACCGCGAATGGTGCGGGCATCGAAACCATCGTGGATTCCCGGTCGTACGGCGGTGGATTTGAGTTTTTTGGTTAGTCATGTTCCATTAAAGCGGATGGAACGGTGGCTTTCTACTCGCAACTGGACAACAATGGTTACGGCATTTACACAAGCACGGGCAACGGAGTTATCACGACGATTGCCGATAGCGAAGCTACTAACGGCGGTATGTTTCGCAACTTCGGCGACAATCAGAGAATAAACGCAAGTGGCACGGTCGCGTTCTTCGCCAACCTTGACGCCGGAGGATCCGGTATTTTCGCTTCCTATTCGGGAAGCACATTACCTTTCGCCGTTGTGAAAACCGGTGATGTTCTGTTCGGTTCTGAAGTAACAGATGTGTCTTTAAGCATGGCGTTAAACGACAATAATCAACTGGCATTTCAGTATCAACTTGCGGACTTTCGTCGGGGCGTCGCGGTCGCCAACATAACCGCTGTCGCTGTGCCGGAAGTGGGGTCGCTTGCGCTTGTCGCTTGCGGGCTTCTCGCGGGCGTTGGCGTTGTGGCCCGTCGCCACACGTCCCGCTAACCCTTACCCCTCGTCAGCCCGGCGCGAAGTCATACGTCTTGATGTTGATGATCGCGCCGGAGTTCACGAACACCGAGATCAGGCTCCACAACGCTCCGACCGTATACTCGCCCAAAATCACGCCGAACGCGAACGGCACGACGCGCCGATACATCCCGATTCCGCCGTAGCGAAGCACCAGCGATTTTGCCAGCCACGCGATGACGAGACACGACCAGTAGTATTCGCCGCCGTAGGTCAGCGCGATGGCGTAGCCTGCCGGGTGGAAGGGCCACCAGACGAACTGCGTCCGCATCCAGATCATGCCGAGCGCGGCAAGCCCTCCGACGAGCATGGCGATTTGCCCGCGCCCGTCGGGCGGTTGCGGCGCGGTTGCGGCGGACGCCACGCCTTGAAACTGCCCCCAGTTGTGGTTGGTCATCGCATTGATACCCGCGCCGTACTGTAGGTGCAACGCCGCCCAGAACGACGCCACCGTGCCGACCAGCACCGCTAAAAGCATCGCGTAGCCCGTACCGCGGAGCGACCCCGTGCCGTCCACGCCACGACCGAGGCGCATTCCTTCCAGCATTCCGGGAAGCGGGTGCGTCCGGTAGCCGCGTCCCGAAAACCAGTAGAATAGCGACAGCACCGTTAGGTTCTGCAAGCCGACGCCCTGCGTGCCGAGGAAAAGCGTCATCAGTGCCGCGCCGTTCATATTGCCCGCCATTTCGTGCGCGGGCGGACCGAGTTCGGCGCGAAGCCGTCCGATACCGACTGACAGCAAAAAGTAGAACCCGAAAAAACCCAGCACGATGCCCCACGACATCCCGGCATGGAGGCAGAAATACATCAGGAACGACAGCCCCAGCGCGATACAAACAAACGCGGCGCGGTACGATAACGGTTCGCCGGCGTCGTCAATCGCCGTGCCTTTGGGATCCCATGCTTTGTCCCACGCGGATTTGAGGTGGGCGCGGGCTTGCCACAAGGCGATAGCGGAAATCACGATCCACGCGCCGAACGATTGTTGCGTCAAAAACGGGAACTGACTGCCGCCGCCGGGCGCGGCTTGCAGGTTGAACGCGACGCCGACCACGCGAAGCGCGAGGCGAAACAGGTAGAAAAACCAGAGCGAGAACGACAAATCGGTCGGAAGCAAAAAGCCGAGCGCGATCAGAAACGGATACAGCGGTTGCGGCACATTGCCGACCGCGTTCCACGGCGGCGAGTGCAAGTGCTGACCGAGATTGTACTGGTCGTGGCGCACCGGAATCAGCGGCAGGGCGGGAATCAGAACGGCGAGTCCGTTCCAGATGTTGAGCGACGCGCCCGCCGCGACGCCCCACCAGAGCAGTTTGTTGCGCCAGAAGGACGGGTTCTTGTCAGCATCTATCAGCGCGAGCGGCAGTTGCACCACCGGGTAGGCGAGTTTCTCGATTTCCGTCCATTGCTTGCGTAAAATCGTCGCGGTTCCGACCAGCACCGCGCCCAGCGCGAGCGTGAACGCCGACCACCACCCGACCGGAAGCGACCACGCGGCGATATGTTTGGGGGTATACAGTTCACCGGTAGCGTGACCGTAGTATGCGGGTTTGAGTATCTCGATGTCCTTGACCATCACCCAGTCGGGATAGAAGCGGATAAACTTGTCCCAGCCGAGCGTCGGTTGTTGTTCCTGAAACCAGACTGGAAAGCCCATCACGCCGGGAATACCGAGTTGGAGCGAATCGTGACCGGCGAGCGCGGTTCCAATCGTCAGCATGGTGAAAAACGTCGCCAGTTCGCCCTGCGAGAAAGCGAAGCGCGGTGCAAGCGGTTTCAGGACGGCGGCGTTGATGCCGACCAGAATCAGCAGACAGAACACCGTGTTCCAGAACAGCGACATCGCGGTCGCATGGTTGGTGTGCCAGATACCCTCGACCTGCAAGACCCAGTAGCAGTTGGCGAAAATCAGCACCGTGGATAGAAGCAAAATCCGCGCCGTGACCGGGGGACGGGGTTTGGTTGCGGCGGGCTTCGCGCCCTTCTCTAACGTTGCGGCGTCGCCATCATCGGCGCATTCTTGATTCATGGCAGACTCCTTCGGACGGCATCGCCCGGCGCGGTTAGTATACGCGGTGTCGGGGCGCGTGTGCAAACCCGGCGCGTTCGTCGCACTTCGGAAAGCGGTGCGTTTCCTCAAGGGAGACGGTTTCGTGCGCCACGTCAATCGTGCCGACGATGCCGCGCCCCGATTCCGCCTCCATGTCGAATGCTAAAAAACGCTGCGTTGTTTTTGCTTATCCTTCGCTCGACACGGCGTCCTTCAGTTTCTTCAAGGCTTCCAGTTCGAGAATATGGTTCTGATCTTTCTGACGGTTCGCGGCGCGTTTCATAGAAAGCAAGTCTTCGATGGACGCGACATTAACCATCATCCCCTCCACGCTCATTGCCATAGAACGCTCCCAAAGCCCATCGAAGGAATCAACGCCCGCCGGTTCGCCCAGCAAATTAATGCCGCCAAGGTCAGTGAGAAGCGTCAGATTTAGCGTGTTTTTGAAAGTCTGCACGTCCAGAATAAAACTCTTCCGGGGCAAGCCCCGGAGTATCTACCGGAAGGCGACCCGAAGGTCGCCACGAACTGCGCCGCCTGAAAGCGTCGCAGACATCCCAAGCGGATACGGTGCAAGCACCGGGGTATTGAACCCTCCCGCTTTCAGCGAATAA
>JACMIU010000422.1 GCA_014380985.1 Armatimonadota bacterium
AGTTCGATGCCGGTGATGGTTGCCGTGTTGCCGAAGCCGGAATCCATCGTGCCGTTTCCGTTGCCGACGCCCGCCCACGCGAGCATTCCCATACGAAAATCGTTGCTCATACCGAACGTGATGGGGACATCCGCGTATACCGTGGTCAAGCCACCGAACGATAGAAATGACGGTGATCCGAAGGCGTCGAGGGTTCCGATTTGTAGCGACATACCGGGCGGCGTCACGAACGTTCCGAAAGAGCTGTGTGGTCCGAGGATTTGGTAGCCGTTGCCGTAAGCGTTGAGAAACGTTTCCAGCAAGGTGCGATTCAATGCCAGAACGCCGGGGCGTTCCGTGCCGTAGTCATAGCGGAGTGCCATTCCCACGATTCCTTTGCCGGTTAGTAGCATCGACCCGTCCACCGTGACGGCGAGGCGCATCCTGCCGGTGCTACCGATGGAAACGCCGGGACTGGATGGGTTGAGCGTTTCCCGCATAATCGCATACGCATCGGCGTTGTTGACGGTTGCGTTGTTGGCATACCCCGTATGCACCGCGTGCGCTTCCGCGCCGACCTGTCCGTAGGAAACGCGGGTGGCGGCGGAACCGCTATAGTTCCACGTGCCTAAGTTTGACATATTGCTCGCGCTTGCCGCAATCGAATCGGCGAGGGTCGGCGCGGTCGCGGACGTTTGCACACGGTATTCCCCGGCGATGTTGGAGGCGGCGAGTCCTGCCGGATTGTCTGGAGTCGTGTTGCCAAGGAAAAAGGTGTTATAATTGGGGTCAGGAATACGGTATGTCCCGTAGGTAGACTGCCCCGTTGTTCCCATGACAAACGTTTCGAGTCCCGGCGCGGCGTGTACCGGAAGGGTGACGGATGCCGCGAGGGCGGCGAGCGCGGCGAGCGCGATAAAAGCCAAACGCTTCAAGTAGACCATGATGATTTTTCCGTTTCTGCGGGAGTACCCCGCGTTCACTGGGCGATGATATGGCGTGGCGAAAACGGCTTAGCAAGGAGCCGCTCACCACAGAATCAGTATATCAGTATGGTATCTTTTCAGAGTGTGATTTAATTCACAGGGGCAAACGCATTATGCGACCGCGCCGCCGCAAGACGATCCCGCGCCCGCCGTGCAACCGTAGCAGTGCGCCCCCGTGACGATCTCGCGCCGCGCCAAAAGGTGCGCGTCGAAGTTGCGGATATGGCTTGTTGTTCCCGTTGAAACCGGGAGTTCTAACATCTGGTTGAAATCGCAGTCGTAGAGCGTACCGTCATAGCCGACCGAGACGAGCGACCGGCACATTACATTGCTTGCCGCCGCGCCGTTGAACGCGCCGGAAAGTTTCGCCATATACTTGTCGAGGTTGCCGGAACGCTCTAAAAAGTGCTGGAACCGCGCAATCGGCAGGTTCGTGAGCGTGAACAGGTTCGTGAACACGATGCCGTGCCGCGCCATTAGTTCGCGCCGGTACTCGGCTTCCATCTCGGTTTGGTCGGGCGGCAGGAACGCGCCGTTCGGGTTGTAGACGAGGTTGAGCGTCAAGTCCGTGCCATCGACGCCGTAGCCGAGCGAGTTCAACAGAAGCAAGCCTTCGACCGACTTGCTGAACACGCCCAAACCGCGCTGTTTATCCGTGCGGTCGGCGAGGTAGAAGGGGAGTGAGGCGACGACTTCGACACGGTTGTCGGCTAAAAATCGCGCCAGCGTTTCCTGCCCCGTCTCAAAAAGTATCGTCAGGTTGCAACGGTCAATCACGTGCCGCCCCATGCCTCGCGCTTCGCTTGCCATGTAGCGAAAATGCGGATTGAGTTCGGGTGCGCCCCCGGTAATATCGAGCGTCGTCAGTTCGGGATGACGACGCAGAACGTCCACGACAAGTTCGGCGGTATCGCGGTTCATCTCCTCGGTGCGATTCGGTCCCGCGTCCACGTGGCAGTGGTGGCACGCCTGATTGCACCGTTTGCCGACGTTGACCTGAAGCGTGGAAACGCCGGTCGCAAGAAGCGGAAACAGGTTCGCGCCCGCGAGCGACTGTGCGAACGTCGGCAGAATCGTCGCCATTTACATCGAAACCTTGTCTACCGCGTTCAGCGTCTGCAAGCCGTGAATCAGGGTCGCGCCGCCGCGAATCCCCGCCGCAACATGAATCGCCTCCACCATCTGCGCGGTAGAGACGCCCGCCTCCAAACACGTTTGCGCGAACGAGTCAATGCAGTAGGCGCAAGGAATCGCGTGAGCAACGGCAAGCCCTATCAACGCTTTTTCGCGCTTCGTCAGTTCGCCCGCCTCTAAAGTCGCGCCGTAGTAGGCGAAAAACTTGTCGCGCAGGTCGGGGCGTTCGCGCCCGATTTCGGCAAAGCGGGGAAGATCGTCGTCGTTGTAATAGTCAGCCAATGAAATATCCTTTTGCTGTGAAGTTTTCCACATAAAGGAAACGCTCCGGCACATTTTATCGTTCCACACGGTATACAGAAAATATCCGCTCCCTCCGTTTGGCATAGATTTTGCGAGGGGTACATTTCGTTATAAAACGAAATGTAAGATAGAATAAAAGGAACACCGCGCCGCATTCCAACGTCGAACGGCGTGAGAAAGACAACCATGACTGAGAATGCTTCATTTTTGCGACAATTAAGTCGCTTCAACGACGATGTGCGCCGTTACCGGGAAACCGGTAGCGTAGCGGTATGCCGACAGATTGTCGCCTGTGCAGATGCCGAGTGCGAACTTCGCGCCGCGATTCACGCCCGCGAAACCGCGCCCGGACTGACGGCGATACTCACCGAGCGTATCGCCCGCGCCGAAGCCGAGACGCAGGTCGGGGTGCTGATCGCTTCCGGCGACCCCCGTGCCGATTTCGCTAAAGCGTGGCGCGACGCTGAAGGGATAGCACTGCCCCCGCCGCGCAACGGGGCGCGACATATAGATTCGCCCCATGGCAATCGCCTCTTTAGTGTGGCGCGGGTGTGCGATAACTCGTATCGCTTTTTCACGGTTTCCGCAGGGCGTTAGTCGGAATACGTTCTTTATGTGCGAAAAAACTTGCCATGCGAGAACGGACGGGGCATAATCCGCGTATCCGCAATATGCGTCCGCACCGTTTCGCTTTACTAACCACCGAAAAACGCGCCGACACTTCCGCAAGCGCAGTCTTGCCGGGAATGTCGGGCGTGGTTCGGCTTGGCAAGCGCACCAAAGAACTCGCCCCGACTCTCGCGCCCGGCGCGATTGTCGTCATCCATCACGCCGATCTGGACACGGTTGCCGCCCGCACTTTGCTGGCGGCGCGTCCCCTTGCCGTGATTAACAACGCGCCGTTTGTTTCCGGTCGCTATCCGAACCGGGGGCCCGCCGTGCTACTCGATGCCGGAATCGCGCTGTACGAACGCGCCGATGGCACGGATAACCTTTTCGACCTCTTGCGCGAAAACGAACCGGCAACGCTATCCGGCGACGTTTTGCGGCAAGGTTCTTTTCACGCCCCATTGTCCGCCCTGTCGCAGGACGAACTTTCCGCCCGGCTCGGCGAAGCGCGGGCGAACGTGAACGTGGCGTTGTCCGACTTTGCGCAAAACACGCTTCGCTACCTTGATCGCGAGGACGAACGCGCCCTGCTTCTTGACCCGGTTGCCGTTCCTGAAACGCGCACGGTTATTGCCGGTCGCGCCGTGCTAATCGTGGTGCGCGGTGACGGTTACGAGGAGGATTTGGCGCAACTCGGTTTGTTCCTGCGCGAACAAAGCCCGGCGGTAATCGCGGTGGACGGCGCGGCGGACGCCTTGCTAAGTCGCGGGGTGCGCCCCGACATCGTGCTGGGGGATATGGACTCGATCAGCGACGCCGCGCTAAAGTGCGGCGCGGAACTGATTGTCCACGCCTACGCGAAGCCGAAGCAGAGCGAAACGGTGGATGCGCCGGGACTTGCCCGCGTTCATTCGCTCGGACTGAAGGCGCAAACCTTTCCGGTCGCAGGAACTTCGGAAGACGCCGCGCTTCTGCTCGCCTACGAACGTGGCGCGGACTTGATCGTCGCGGTGGGGACGCATTCTCACTTAGAGGATTTCCTCGACAAGGGGCGCGGCGGCATGGCGTCCACGTTCTTGGTGCGCCTCAAGGTCGGCAGTCGGCTCGTGGATGCTCGCGGCGTGTCGCGTCTCTATGCGCGGCGGCAACGCCTTGCGCCGCTGATGGGAACGCTCGCTGTCTGCGCGGCATTTCCGATGGTAGTGTTGCTGGCGAATACGGCGGTCGGGCAACATATCTGGCGGTCGCTGATGGTTTGGCTACAGTTGTTGCGGGGATAACTCCAACTAATCGCCCCCCGATACCGATAAAGAAAGCGTAGACTAAGTTTATAGGTGGCTACGGTGGGCGACAACCAACGTAACACGAAAACCGGGTAGCACCCGGCACGAAGAAAGCGGAATCGAACCGTGTCCTTTTGGCAAAACATAACAAAAACGTTAAGCGGCGGCAACGATGCCGCGAATAATGGCGGCGAAACGGTGCTGGTGGAAGCGGCGCGGCGCGGGGATGCCCGCGCTTTTGACGCCCTCGTCGGCTCGTATCAGGCGCAACTGAAAGGCTTTATCGCTCGGCGCGTTCCTGCCGAGGCGGTGGACGATCTGGCGCAGGACGTGTGGATTGGCGTGTGGAACGCCCTGCCGCGCTTCGAGCGACGCGCTTGCTTCCGAACGTTTTTGTACGGTGTCGCGGTGCATAAGTGTATGGACTTTCACCGGGGACAAAAGAAACACGCGGGAAATGTGGCGGCGGAACTGCTTACGGAAGGCACATTAAACGCGGCGATGGCGAACACGCCGCCAAGCGAGGTGCTACTGTATAAAACGCCGGAAGAGTTGTACACCGCCGCCGAATCGCGGGAAACCGTGCGAATCGTGGTGGATACCCTGCCGGAAGCGCAACGCGAAGTTTTAGATTTATATTACTGGGCGGAACTAACATTGCCGGAAATCGCCCGCGCCTTGAATCGCAACTTAAATACGGTAAAATATCAGTTTTACCGCGGACATGATTTAGTCGCGCAAGGCATGGCGGGCATGGAACGAATGGCGGCGGTTTCCGCCGCGAAAAACGAGGAGGCGTTTACCGCGCCGCAACCGCGCACGCAAGCAACCGTGCGAGCGAGGATTTAATCACAATGCATTGTACCGAACGCGATCAAGAAATACTACTTTTACAACACGGTGAATTGGGGGCGTGGCAAGCCTTTTGGGTGGAACGCCATATCGCTTTTTGCCCGCATTGTCAGGAAAAACAGCGCGAGTTCGCGCAAACATCGCTTCTCTTAGCCGGTGCGATCCGGCAGGACGGCGGACTGCCCGCGTTCGCTATGCGCGGCGCATCACAGATTCCGCAAGCGTCGTTTCGCCCGATTTTTATCGCAACGGTTGGCATGGTTGCCGCGCTGATCGCCGCGGGAACGTATGCGTACAACGCCGTGGCGTCCACGCCGCAGACCGAAATGGAAGCGAGCATAGCACCGAAACTCGCGTCGCCGTTCGCATCGTACCCGGCAAACAAAAACGCGAAGGACGCGCAAGGACGCGCAACGATTTTCCCGTACTCCACGCCCACCGAACCGGATAACTGCGTGATTGTAAAGTAGGCTTTATGGAAACGTTAGCGTCGCCACCGACCGAAACCGCTCCCGCGCCGCCTGTGACAGAGCGAACAAGCCGGGGGCGGATTCTTTTGTACGCGCTTGCGCCGCTGCTTTTGCTCGCTCTGCTGACCGGCGCGGTGCGCCTTGTCACCAACGCCGAGCAAAAGGAACAAGCCCTCCAAGAGACCGGCGATGCGCCCCGTCGGAATCTTCAGAGCGTCAACCCGTCCCGTATGCTTCCCGCGCCGCGCCCGCCCGTGTTGAAGCCCGCCGACCCCGAAACACGAACCGCGCTTGAAACCGTGGTGCGCTCTCAACTGCAAGCTATCGCCGCGCAGGATTTCGCCAAAGCCCTCTCGTTCGCGGTGGCTCCTTTGCGCGGTTCGACCAATCCGCAAGCGTTTCGCACGGTTATCGAAGCTGGTTACGCGCCCATGCTTTCCATGAAGCGTGTCGAAATAGTGAACGCACGGGTGCAAACGGTGTCTTCCAGCAGTAAAAAAGCGATGGTGGATGTGGTTGTAGTGACGCGCTCCGGCGAAAAAGCGGAGTATGGTTATATGCTACAGCAAGCCGGGGAGGGATGGCAGGTTCAAGGCGTGATGTTACGAGTGCCGCCTCCCATGCCGGATGGACAAGAAGAGGGAACGGCACGTCCGCTATCGTTGTCGCCGGTCTTATAACGCCGGGGGCGGGGTGGAACCGCGCTGAAGCAAGCGGTATAATGGAAGTCGGAAACAAGAGCGTATGCCCAGCTTCAGCGAACCGGACTCGCCTCCTCCCGCCTTAGCGGTCGCCCGAACGTTCGGCGAAGCCTCATTTTATGTCGCCGGGGGAACGCTTCCTGCCGCCGCCCCTTCCTACATCACGCGCAAAGCCGACACCGATCTGTATGAGTATCTTCGCGCCGGTGATTTTTGCTATGTGCTGAATACGCGGCAAATCGGCAAATCCTCTTTAATGATTCGCACCGTGCGAAAACTGAAAACGGATGGTGCGGCGGTGGTGGTACTGGATTTGACAGCAATCGGGCAGAACCTATCCGCCGAACAATGGTACGACGGTTTGCTGGTCATGCTCGCCGAACAACTGCGCCTCGAAGACGAGTGCGAGGAGTTTTGGCTCGAACACGGTAATTTGGGACCATTGCAACGTTTTTTCGCCACGGTCAAGGAAGTGGTGCTTCCGGCAATTGGCGACAAAACGCTGATTGTTTTCGTGGACGAGATTGATTCGGTGCGCTCGCTTCCGTTCTCCGCCGACGAGTTTTTCGCCGGAATCCGCGAGTGTTACAACCGGCGTGTGCAAGACCCGGTGTACAATCGGCTGACGTTCTGCTTGCTCGGCGTCGCGCTTCCCGCCGACCTGATACAGGATACGCGGGTGTCGCCGTTCAACATCGGGCGGCGCGTGACGCTCAGAGATTTTACCCAAGCCGAAGCGTTGCCCCTCGCGGAAGGCATGGGCAAAGGCGGCAGGAAACTACTGGAACGCGCCCTTTTCTGGACGGGCGGGCATCCGTACCTGACACAGCGATTATGCCGCGAGATCGCCCGTGAGAACTGCGAAACTCCCCGCGACGTTGACCGAATTACCGAACGCCTTTTTCTCACCAAGCGCGTCTTAGATTCGGACGACAACCTGTCTTTCGTGCAAAATCGCTTGCTTCGCTCCGAGTTTCCGCTCGCCGATATTCTGGACTTTTACGGCAAATTACGCGGCGGCAAGCGGATGAAGGACGACGAAACCAACCCCTTGTGCGGACTGCTTCGCTTGTCGGGAATCGCGGCGGTTGAGGAAAGCACCGACCTTTTGCGCCTTCGCAACCGTATCTACGAAACCGTATTCGACGGGGCGTGGGTACGTAAGAATATGCCCGACGCCGAAGTACAACGTCAAAAACAAGCGGCGTGGGGGGCGATGATGCAGGTCGGGTCGGTGGCGGCGGCGGTGATCGCGGTAATGGGTTTTTTGCTGGTGCAGATTGACCACACGGCGAGGGCGGCGAACCGGGCGGCGCAGGAGGCACAAAGGCAGACGGTTCGTGCCGAAGGACAAAAACGCCGTGCGGAAGCAAACGAGAAGCGGGCAAACGTCGCGCAAGAAGTCGCCCGCGAGAATGCGGCACGAGCGGGACGCAGTGAGCGTGCCGCCAAGCGTAGCGAAACCCGCGCCCGCCAAAGTGCCGTGCAGGAAAAACAGAGCGCGAACCGGGCGCGAATCGGGGAAGCGAAAGCGATTGCATCGCGCAAAATCGCCGACACGGAACGAGTCCGCGCCGATGCGTCGCGCACTACCGCCGTGATCGCCAAGAACAAGGAAGCCGAGCAACGCACCCTTGCCGAAAGGCGCGGGCGCGAGTTTCAGGCGCAAAAGTTGGTCGCGGAGAAACAAACCCGGCTCGCCGAGCGGCAAACCATCGCCGCTAATGTAGAACGCGCCCGCGCCGAAAACGAAACCGCGAAAACCAAAGTTGCTCTCGGTGAAGCGAGCCGCGCCCGTGCCGTCGCGGAAAACGAACGGTTCAAAGCCGACACCCAGCGCAAAAAAGCCGAACTTGCGGCGGACAAACTCAGCGACAACAACCGTCGCCGCATCGAGCGATTAAAAGTGGAAATGGCGGCGAACCCCGCCGACGCCAAGCCCGCCGCCGAACTCGCCGCCGCCTATTTTGAACTCGCGTCGGTCTACGACTATATTGATACCGTGAGCAAATCGCGGGAAAACTATGCCGAAGCGGCGAAAGCGTTCAGCGCGCTCCTCATGCGAAAGCCCGGTGATTACCAGACGCTTGTACAACGCGGGTTCTCCTACACGAAAATTGACCGCTTCGATGGGGCAATCGCCGATTACTCCGCCGCGATTGCGCTGGAGCCGAAGCAGATGGGCAACTATCTGAACCGGGCGCGAGCGTACAAAAGCATCGGAAAATACGGCGACGCCCTGCAGGATTTAGCCCGTGTCGAGCGAGCCGAACCAGCGCAGATGGATTATCTTTTGCGCGGGCAGTGTCTGCTGGAAATGCGTTTGTATGAGCAAGCCGTGGAAGCGTTCGGGCAGGTACTTCGTCTCCGAAGCGCGAACCCGTCCGACGAGGAACGAAAATACGCCGCCGAGGGTCACGTCTATATCGGCGACACGCGCCGCAAGCAAGGCGCGTACAAAGAGGCTTACGCCGCGTACACGCGCTATCAGGAGTTTTATCCCGAACGCGAAAACCTGTACCGGATTCGCATTGATTGTCTCCTTGCCGACGGTCGCTGGACGGACGCCGTGCGCGACTGCGGTTTGTTCCGTCAACGCTTCCCCGATTCCGGCGCGGTGTTCCCGTGGCAAGCATACGCGCTTCTCAACCTGCGTAACGAAGCGGCATACCGCGTTCTTTGCGCGGACGCCGTGGCGAAGTTCGGTGGCGCGGACGCAACGCCCCAGAACGCGAACCTTGCGGCGTGGACGTGCGCCCTCGGCGAACGCGGTTTAAGCGATTATTCCGCGCCGATTCGCGCCGCCCGCTCCGCGATTGCCGCCGCACAGGCGCAGGTGGACAACGGCACGGCGGATGCTACAGACCCTTTGGGTACGCTTTGGAACAACCGCAACACGCTCGCCGCTCTGCTCCTTCGCGCCGGGGATTATAAACAGGCACTGCGCGAACTGGAAGCGTGCCAGAAAATGCCGCGCGTCTTTTCCCCAGACAATCACTTTAGCGACCGGGTGCTACTCGTTCTCGCGCACGCCAAACGCGGCGAAAGAAACGAAGCGGCACGGTATCTGCGCCTGATTCGTTCCACGCCGCCGTCCGCCGATGTCGAAACGCGGGTCGAACAATCGTTGCTACTGCGCGTAGCCATCGCGGCGGTAGAGGGCAAC
>JACMIU010000423.1 GCA_014380985.1 Armatimonadota bacterium
GTATTCGCTCGCCATGCTCCACACCAGATCGCTCACGCACCAATATAACGCCTCTTTTTTGTCGGCGGTCGTGCGGCGTTCCCATTCGCTCCCCCGCTCAGTGACGACGTAATGATACTCGCCGCTTACCCATTCCATGTGCGGGGAACCGTCGTCTCGGCACGAAAACAGCAACCCACCCGATCCTCCGACGCGGCGACACAAAGCGGCATACTCGGCTTGAAAATCGGCAAGTTCAGGCAATAATGTCATTCATGATTGCTCCCGTGCAACCGAATTGTCGCTGGGTGTTTGAAGGCGGCGTAGTAGCGTTGTCGCTTTGTCCACGTTCCAACCGGCGAGCCGTTTTGGCGGGGTTCCCGCGTTGTACAGGTCATAGGTGACTTTGTGACCGAAGCCCTCGATGAGTGCCACCAACGCCCAACTGCCGCCGAACGGAAATCCATTCGGATAATATGTGAGAACCCCGGTATCTTCCCCGACACGAAACAGTTTCTTCAAACGATAATCGTCCATGAACAAAATCTCAAACAACGTTTGGCATACGAATAGCCTTCCTGAAAGCGTAGCCGAAGCCGCGCTTTTTTGGAATTGTCGGAACGCACCGCGAGTTCGTTCCGTAGCGCGATTTCCGCGTCGGTAAGAGAAGTGTCCGGCGCGAAGAAAGTCTGTGGCGCGGTGTCCCGGTAATGTTGCCAATCGGTGACACTCCAATCGCTTTGCGATAACGCGCCGTCTTTAACAACACGCAGAGCGTGGAAGACAGTTTCAAGAGCGTGCCAGTGGCTCCTTGCGACAGCAAACCGGATAAACGGGTCGTTACCGTATCGCAAACGCTCCGTCGTTTGCGTGATTGCCCGCAGACCCACCGCGTTCGGATACCAACCGTCGTGCCATTCGCGGCGCGGTCTCAACTCACTGCGCCACTTCCGGGACGACCGTCGTCTGCGACTTCGCCTGTCGCCCCAAGTACCACTCCAGCACGAACGTGCCGAACGGAACTACCGACGCGATTAAAGCGAGAAACGTAGTTGCGGGACGCCATTTCATCACCGGCGCGGCGAGAGACACGGCGATAAGGTACAAAACGAATAACGCGCCGTGAAGCGAACCAATAACCGTCACCCATGAACCGTCGCCAAAGATGCGCTTAATCGGCACGGCAACGCCCATCAGCAAAAGAAATGAGACGCCTTCCATGATGCCGATGACGTGATGGTTTTTGCGCTCCGGGGGCGTTCCGGTCGCGGGAACCTGCCCACTTTTCCGGGCGGACGCAGTGCGGAACAAGTAAAAAGCACCAATCAGGAGCGGCACAAGTAGCAAAACCATTTGCAATAATTTGGGGTCTTTGACCACGGATAACATACGAATTTTTCGCCTTTTTGTTCATAGCATACCGGGTTGCGCGGCACGCTGGCAAGGCTCTGATACGGCAATTTTCCGATACCGGTTCGCACCTTGCCTTCGGCGCGATGCAACCGAATACCGACCCGGCGCGTCCAACCGGGTATACTTATCACGACAAGGGGGTGAAACGGATGAAGAAAATGATGCGACAGGTGCAGAACGCTTGGGACGGCAAGTACGTGATCGTGGGCGGCTCGGACAATAAAACCGACCGCGAATCGAAGCCGACCGGGGGCTTCCGCGAGACCGAAAGCCGCGTGGTGAAACGACTCGTTGACATGGGGTTGGCGATTCCGCAAACGGGAACGGAAAAGTCCACGAAACGCTAAACATTCCGACCGGAACGGCGGGCGCGAAGTTTTTCGATCCGCGCCCGCCATTCATCAATTCTTCAGAATTGCGCGATACGATACCGGTTACGATGCGCCTTCTTTTAGTCGAGGACGAACCCGAACTCGCCGCCGTGGTGGCGGCGGGCTTAACCGCGTCCGGCTACAGCGTGGAAACCGTTGGACGCGGTGCGGACGCCCTCGAATATCTTTCCTACGGTGGCTACGGCGCGGTGCTTTTGGATGTGATGCTTCCCGACACCGATGGCTGGCGTGTTTGCGAAATCCTGCGGCGACGGCGCGACCCCGTGCCGGTGCTGATGCTGACGGCGCGGGATTCGGTGGAGGATCGGGTGCGTGGCTTAGAATCCGGCGCGGACGATTACCTGCCCAAGCCGTTCGACTTCCGGGAGTTGCGGGCGCGGGTGCGGGCATTACTCCGGCGCGAACAAACTAACAAGGGCAAAATCATCGAAATCGGCGACCTACAGATAGACA
>JACMIU010000424.1 GCA_014380985.1 Armatimonadota bacterium
ACCCCGAAAAAAACGATTTCAAGCACGGCCCCGGCGAACCGCTCGAATTAGACGTTTTAGTCATTGACGAATCGTCCATGCTCGACCTGCACCTGACGCACAAAACGCTTCGCGCCGTGCCGGACGGGGCGCAGGTGATTTTCGTCGGCGACGTAGACCAGTTGCCGAGCGTCGGACCGGGCAACGTGCTTCACGATTTGATTCAGTCGGGGCGCGTTCCGGTCGCCAAACTGACGCAGGTATTCCGGCAGGCTGCGGCAAGCAAAATCATCACCAACGCCCACGCGATCAATCAGGGCAAAATCCCTGACCTGCTCCCGCCGTCGGAGGCGAAAAACGGCGCGGATTGCGTGTTTATCGAGGTCGCCGAAGCCGAGGAAGCCATCGAGAAAATCAAGGGCGTCGTCGCGCTGTCGCTCCCGAAGATGGGCTTCAAGCCCGATGAAATCACGGTGCTAACGCCGATGCAACGCGGTTCGCTCGGCGGGCGCAACCTGAACGACGTATTGCAAGCCGTGCTAAACCCACCGTCGCCCGACAAGCCCGAACATATGTGGGGACCGGTGACGTTCCGCGTCGGCGACCGCGTGATGCAGCGGCGCAACAACTACGACAAAAACGTTTTCAACGGCGACGTTGGCACGATTTTCGGCGTGGACAAAGAGGAGCAAACGCTCGCGGTGCAGTACCCCGAACAGATGGTGGAGTACGATTTTTCCGACACCAACGAACTGATGCTCGCCTACAGTTTGACGACACATAAATCGCAGGGTAGCGAGTATCCTGCCGCGATTATTCTGATGGCGAACCAGCACTACATGATGCTACAGCGAAACCTGCTCTACACCGCGCTGACGCGGGCGAAGAAAATGGCGGTAATCATCGGCACGAAGTACGCGATTAAAACCGCGATTTCCAACAAACTGGTCAAGCCGCGCCACACGCGCCTGTCCGAACGTTTGCAGAACTTGGTGGAATCGCTTCGCTCGCGGGGGCAAGCCGCGCTACCGATGGACGCTGACGGCGTGGTGAAGCGCGATTTATCGCACCCGCCGCTACCCGGTCGTCTTTTGTAGGGGGCGGGTCGGACGCTGAAGCGTTCCGGTGGGCGCACGTTCCGTGCGAGCTGCCCTTTGGGCAGTAGGCTATCAGGATTCGGCAAGCGTTCCGTGTCTGCCTCGCCCTCTTCCTGCCCGAATGGGCAACTCACGCGCCCCGCGTGTCCACCGGAACGCTTCAGCGTCCGTCCCGCGTGTCGCCCGCGAAAAACGTTTCGCGCACCAGCCGCTCGACGCCGCGCACATCGGCGACGTTCATCAAGCCGATATTTTGCGCGTATCCGGGTGTGGTCGTTGCCACGTCTCCAAGGATCAAGTCGCCAGCCCCATCCAATCGTTCGACACGCCTCAACAGGTTGGCGTCACGTGGCACGAACGAACGCACTTCACGTTGCGCTCCGTTTAGCGTGATGATTAAGACGCGCTTCGTGGTGATGACATACCCCGTTTGCGTCGAGTTCGGTGAAAAAATACGCGAAAGCATCCACCCGAAGAAAATTAAAGCAGGGACTCCTGCTGAACCCAACATATAACCGGAGCCATCGCCCGATCTCACCATAACTACTCCCGCTATAACGAAACATAAGCCGACGCAGAACATAACGATGGCAAACGCAATCCCCCCGCTTCGTCCCGGTGCGGTTTCCGGTTGCGACTGCGCCGCCCAAAGCAGTTGCTCGCCGCGTTCGCGCTCCTGTTCCAGTACAGCGGCAAGTTCGGGCGATAATTCGGCGGTTCTCAGCATTGCTTACCGCCCGCCCATGCCGCCGTACCCTCCGACGCCAAACGAGGGCGGCGCGGCGGTCGCCGAGTAGCCGCCGGGGAAGAATGTTTCGCGCACAATGCGTTCCACCTCGCGCACATCGGGGATGCCGAAGAACCCGGTGTGCTTCGCGGAGTTGACCGCGCCGTACTGCGGGGCGGGTGCAAGCGTCAAGTCGCCGGAACCGTCGCCGCGTTCGGTGCTACGCAAATCGCCGACATACTGCGGCGTGAACGAATGGACTTCGTGCTTGCCGTTTTTTAGCGTCAGAAAAATTACGCGCTTCGTGGTCACGGCATACACGGTGCGACTTGACCGCGCCATCGCCACAAACGGCGCGGAGAGCATGGCGACGCCGATAGCGATAAACGGCAAGCCCCACAACGCCATGAACCACGAAATCCCTTCCGGTGTACCGGTGGCTTTCGTCCCCAAATGACGCACCATGCCCTCCCACAACCGCGCGAACGCCGTCCCCGTAATCGCGCTTTTCTGGGAGGGCATGGTGCTTCATTTGGGGACGAAAGCCACCGGTACACCGGAAGGTATCTCGTGGTTTATGGCATTGTGGGGCTTACCATTCATCGCTATCGGCGTCGCTATGCTGTCCGCCCCGTTTGTTGCGATGGCGCGGGC
>JACMIU010000425.1 GCA_014380985.1 Armatimonadota bacterium
CAGCGTTTCAGGCGCGGCGGCGAACTATACGTACAAGGTCGCGTACCGGGGCGTGCGCGTGGATGACGAAGGCGCGGCATCGCCGGAACAGACCGTGGCGGCGGGCGGGTGGGCGCGAACGCTTAACGGCTTACGTGGTGTCGTGTAGCCATTTCCACTCGCGCACCTCCGGCATATCCTCGCCGCGCTCGCGGATGTAGGTATGATGGTCAATCAGTTTATTCTGCACGAGTTGCGCGAGATACGCGGCGGATGCACCGAGTTCGGGGACGCGATCAATCACGTCCTGCACTAAATGATAGCGGTCAAGGTCGTTCATCACCGTCATATCGAACGGGGTAGTGGTGGTACCTTCCTCTTTATAGCCACGCACATGGAAGTTTTTGTGATTGGTGCGCCGATATGTCAGCCGGTGAATCAGCCACGGGTAGCCGTGATAAGCGAAAATAACCGGCTTGTTTTTCGTAAACAATGTATCAAAGCGGGCATCCGATAGACCGTGCGGATGTTCGGTTTCCGGTTGCAACACCATCAGGTCAACGACGTTTACAACGCGCACCTTGAGCTCCGAGCAGTGTGTTCTTAAAAGGTCAACCGCTGCCAAAATCTCCAGTGTTGGAACCTCGCCCGCACAAGCCATCACGACATCCGGCTCGCCGCCCCGGTCGTTACTCGCCCATTCCCAGATGCCCGCGCCCGCGATGCAGTGCTTCACCGCGGCGTCCATCGTAAGAAACTGGAGCGCGGGCTGTTTCCCGGCGACAATCACATTGACATAATCGCGGCTCCGCAAACAGTGATCGGCAACCGACAAAAGTGTATTGGCGTCGGGAGGCAGGTAGACGCGCACAACCTCTGCCTTTTTGTTCACGACGTGATCAATAAAGCCGGGGTCTTGGTGCGATAAACCGTTGTGATCCTGCCGCCAAACGTGCGACGTCAGCAAGTAATTGAGCGATGCGACGGGGCGACGCCACGGGATGTGCCGCGCGGTTTTAAGCCACTTGGCGTGTTGGTTGAACATCGAATCCACGATATGTATAAACGCTTCGTAACAAGAGAAGAAGCCGTGCCGCCCGGTGAGCAAATAGCCTTCGAGCCAACCCTGACACGTATGTTCGGAAAGGATCTCCATAACGCGCCCGCCCGCCGCGAGATGATCGTCCTCCGGCAACCGCTCCGCTTCCCACGCCCTATCCGTTGCCTCGAACACAGAGCCAAGACGGTTGGAGTTGGTTTCATCGGGTCCCATCAAGCGGAAGTTTCGGCGCGATTCGCTCCGCCGCATCACGTCGCGCAGGTACTCGCCGAGGTGGCGAGTGGCTTCGGCGGTCACGGTTCCCGGCTTGTCTACGGCGACCGCATAGTCTCGGAAATCGGGCAGGTCAAGATCGCGCAGTATCACTCCCCCATTTGCGTGTGGGTTCGCGCCCATACGTCGGTCGCCGGTGGGCGCAAGTTCGGACAATTCGGCAAGGAGATGTCCGTCCTCCGTAAAAAGTTCTTCGGGGCGGTAACTGCGTAGCCAATTTTCCAGAAGTGCGAGATGTTCGGGGGTGCTTGTCTCGGCAATCGGAACCTGATGCGACCGCCAGTAGTCCTCCGTTTTTTTTCCGTCTACTTCTTTGGGGCCCGTCCAGCCTTTCGGGGTACGCAAAACGATCATCGGCCATTGCGGGCGGTTCGTTGTTTCGGCGTCCGGCGAAGCACGGGCGACGTGCTGAATCGCCCGTATTTCCTCAATCACGGTGTCCATCGTTTGCGCCATTTCTTGATGAACGAGTGCCGGATCGTGTCCCTCGACAAAGTGCGGCTTGTAGCCGTATCCGATGAGTAGCGCGGTTAGTTCGTCTTTTGGGATACGGGCCAGAATCGTGGGGTTGGCGATTTTATAGCCGTTCAGGTGCAGTATCGGAAGCACCGCCCCGTCGGTCGTCGGGTTCAAAAACTTGTTAGAGTGAAAACTTGTTGCAAGGGGACCCGTTTCCGCTTCGCCATCCCCGATGACACAGCAGACCAGTAAGTCGGGGTTGTCGAACGCCGCACCAAACGCATGAGACAGGGAGTAACCGAGTTCGCCCCCCTCGTGAATCGAGCCGGGCGTTTCCGGCGCGACGTGGCTGGGGATGCCGCCGGGAAACGAAAACTGCTTGAATAGGCGTTGCATTCCGATAACATCCTGCGAGATATTCGGATACACCTCGCTGTAAGATCCTTCCAGATAAACATTAGCGACGATGCCGGGGCCGCCGTGTCCGGGACCTGCAATATAAATGGCGTCAATATCATATAGGCGAATCACGCGGTTCATGTGCACGTAGATAAAGTTCAGGCCGGGCGTAGTTCCCCAATGTCCGAGCAGACGCGGCTTGATATGCGTGTGCAGAAGCGGTTCACGCAGGAGCGGGTTGTCCAAGAGGTAAATCTGCCCGACGGAGAGATAGTTTGCCGCCCTCCAGTAGGCATCTATCTTTAGTAGTTCGTCGGGCGCGAGCGCGGGACGGGTGTTGAGGTCTTGCACAGATTATTTCCTGTTCTCGCCTTTAAGCGCAGTTATCGGTTGACGTAACTATTTTTTGTCAATGGTAACTACTATACCCATTTTATTGTCGCTTTTTGCTACCTTGCCCCTCCTTGTTGGCGCACCCTCAACTCGATATGCTACAATTACCGTATGATTATTGTACTTTCCTCAACCGCTTCCGAGCGCAACCGCGACGATGTTGCCGCAAACCTTAAAGAACGCGGCTACGGCGTTCATGTTTCCGTGGGCGCGGAAAAGACGATTATCGGCGTTATTGGTGTCGGCGTCGAGGAAAAGCCGGGCTTGTCCGACCAGTTTGAAGCGTTGCCGTTTGTCGAGAAGTGCCTCGCGGTTTCCGCCCCGTACAAATTAGTCGGCAAAAACTTTCGCCCCGGTGGCACAACGATCACCGTGGGCAACGTCGTTATCGGCGGCGATACGATGGTGGTGATGGCGGGACCTTGCACCGTGGAAACGCCGGAAATGATTATCGAGACGGCGCACACGGTCAAGGCGATGGGCGCACATATCCTGCGCGGCGGAGCGTATAAGCCGAGTACGTCGCCGTATTCGTTCCACGGGCATGGCGTCCCCGGCTTGCAGATGCTCGCCGACGCCCGCACTGAAACGGGTCTGCCGATTATCACCGAGGTGATGGATGTGCGCGATGTCGAAACCGTCTGCGAGTACGCCGATATTTTGCAGATTGGAACGCGCAACGCGCAGAACTACAACCTGCTCCGCGAGGTCGGTATGGCGAAAAAACCGGTGATGCTAAAGCGCGGCATGAGTTCCAAAATCGAAGAGTGGCTACAAGCGGCGGAGTACATTGTGTCGCAAGGCAACTACGAGGTGATGCTTTGTGAACGCGGCGTTCGCACCTTCGAGACGTACACGCGAAACACGTTCGACATCAACGCGATTCCCTCGATTCGGGAACTGTCGCACCTGCCGATTATCGCCGACCCGTCGCACGGCACGGGCAAGGCGTCTCTCGTGCCGGACGTGACCGTGGCGGCGTTCGCGGCGGGGGCGCACGGCGCGATCATCGAAGTTCACCCGAACCCGGCGAAGGCACTCAAAGACGGGGCGCAATCGCTGACACCCGAAGCGTTTGAAACGCTGATGGCGCGGCTAAAGAAACTCGCTCCGGCAATCGGGCGCGAACTGTGAGGCGTTTGTGCATCGTCGGCGTCGGGCTAATCGGCGGTTCCATCGGCTTGGCGGTGAAGGCGCGGGGCTTGCCGTACCACGTGGTAGGCGTGGAATCGAACGCGCAAACTTGGGGCGATGCTTTGCGGCTCGGCGCGGTGGACGAAATCACGAACGATTTAGCGGCGGGCGTCAAGGGCGCGGACTTGGTGATACTCGCGGTTCCGGTCGGGGCGATTCTCGAACTTCTTCCGAAACTCGCGCCACTCGTGGGCGAAAATACCGTTGTCACCGATACGGGAAGCGTGAAAACCGCGATAGCCGAGGCGGGCTTCGCGCACCTCGGCGACCGGTTTGTTCCCGGTCATCCGATGGCGGGAAGCGAAAAAGGCGGCGTCCTCGCGGCGCGGGCAGACCTTTTCGTCGGGGCGACGTGGGCAATCACGCCACGAATCAGAAAAGTCGGTACTTTTGCCGCCTTTATCCGATCGCTGGG
>JACMIU010000426.1 GCA_014380985.1 Armatimonadota bacterium
GCGACAGGTATTAAAAAGCCTGATAGCGCACATCCGCCAAAAGTTTAACGTGTCCGTCGCCGAAGTAGACGAAAACGATATTTGGCGGCGGGCGTTGGTGGGTGTCGTGGTGGTGTCGAACGCGGAAGCGTTCAGTAACGCGGTGCTGTCGTCCGTTGTAACGCACGTCGAAAGCGACTTTCGCGTGATGATGGACACATATTCCATCGAAATGCTGTGATTCTTATGACAACGAACCTGTTTACCCCGGCGCAAAGCAAGTGGCTCACTTTAGAGTACGGGATGTTCCTGCATTTTGGAGCGAACACTGTTTCGGGGGTCGCTTGGGGAGACGGTGCATTCGATCCGCAACGATTCGCGCCCGATGCGCTGAATTGCAAGCAGTGGGCGGAAATCGCCCGCGAAGCCGGTATGCGCTATGCCGTTTTGACAGCAAAGCATCACGACGGATTTTGCCTCTGGCCTACCGAACTCACCCACCATAGCATCAAGGCGGCGGCAGTGCGGCGCGACGTTGTCGGAGAGTTTGTTTCGGCAATGCGCGATGCCGGAATCGTGCCGGGACTGTACTATTCGCTCTGGGATCGAAACTTTCCACAGTACGAAGACGACGGGGCTTATGCGGACTTCATGCAAGCACAGGTTGCCGAACTGTTAGACAACTACGGGTCGCTAACGGAACTATGGTTCGACGGCGGATGGGACAAGGAACATCCGACACGTGACTGGAGATGGAACCCAGATTTTGTGAACGCAGAAAACGCCGACATTCTGGCGGGTAGCCGATGGCGTTGGCGGGAGATGTACGAACTCATTCATACAAAACAAGCCGATTGCCTTGTCGTCAATAATAGTTCGAGTGACCGACCGGGGATTCCGCGATACCATCCCGTTGACATTCGCACGGCGGAACATTTCGATTTCGTGATGGACGGCAAGCGATACGTTCCCGAAACCAAGAATGACTGGGCGACGCCGGATGACGAAACCGTGCATCTGCCGCTGGAATACTGCACCAGTTTGAATCCTGATTGGTTTCACATCGGGGGCAAGCATTTCATTCACCCGTCGGTAGCGACAATCGCCGGGTGGCGTACAACGGCACGGGCAAACGGCGCAAACCTTTTGCTCAATGTCGGACCGGATCGGCACGGAAGAATCCCGGAGGTGCATCGGGAATACTTAAATGCCGCACGGAAAATTACGAATTAAAGGAGAAAACAATGCCAACAATTAGACAGGCACGGGTCGGCGAGATGATTAAGCGCGACCTAAGCGAGATACTACAAAAAGAAATGCGCGACGAACGGGTCGCGCTCGTCACGATCAACAGCGTGGATATTGCCCGCGACTTTTCGATTGCGAAAGTGTTCATCTCCTGCATGGGCGACGACCGCGACAAAGCCCTTGCGCTAAAAGCGTTGCAGGGCGCGTCCGGCTTTTTGCGCGGACAATTGGGCGCGATGCTCGAACTGCGCGTGGTTCCCGTGCTATCGTTCCGCTACGACACGGGCGTTGACAAAGGCGTTCGGATGTTTGAACTGCTCAAGGAAGAAGACCGCTTCTTCAAGGACAACCCGCAGGTGGACGAACCGGCTCCCGGCGAACCGGAAACGCCCTCCGTCGCCTCCTCACCAATACGGGAGGCGTCCGAATGAGCCCCTTCATGGTCGTACCGGTTCCCCGCGAACAAATGACCGACGCTATTGCCGCGATTGCCGGGGCAAAGCGCATTGTCATAGCGTGCCACGTGTCGCCCGACGGCGACGCGCTCGGCTCGCTTCTTGGCTTGGGGCTTGGGCTACGGACGGCGGGCAAGGACGTGGTACTGTTATCGGCGGACGGTGTGCCGGAAACGCTCGCGTTCCTGCCCGAATCAAACACCGTGCAAATATCCACCGACCGGCGCGACTTCGACCTTGCCATCGTGGTAGATTCGGGCGACCTGACGCGCATCGGACACGCCCGCGAAGCCGTCGAGTCTGCACCTTTGCTGATGGACGTTGACCACCACGTCACCGGCGCACCCTTCGGAACTATTCGCCTCATTGACGGCGAAGCGGCGGCGACGGCGGAAATTGTTTTCGACCTGCTAATCTCGCTCGGACTGGAAATTACCGTTCCCATCGCCGAGAACCTGCTTTGCGGCATCCTGACCGATACCGGGTCGTTCCGGTTCCGCAACACCACGCCGCGCACGTTTCAAGTCGCGTCCGCTCTAACCGCGATTGGCGCGTCCCCCAACCCGATTGCCGAAGCCGTGTTTGAAAACCGTTCGTTCATGGCGCAGAAAATCCTCGGACGCGCTCTGGAGAACATGAAAATATCGGACGATGGCGCGGTGGTCTGGTCGGCAGTGACGCAAAGCGATTTCGCCGAAACAGGCGCGACCGACGCCGATACCGACGGCGTTTCATCCCAGTTGCAAGCCGTTCGCGGCGCGAAAGTCGCCTTGTTTCTGCGCGAAGCGAACCCCGGATCGTACCGCGTGTCACTCCGCTCGAAGGAGCCGTTTGATTCGTCGGCGGTCGCGGCGCGGTTCGGCGGCGGCGGGCATAAGTTAGCGTCCGGTTGCCGATTGACCGGATCGCTCGCTGACGTTGAGACGCAACTGTTGGCTGCGGTGGCGACGCAGTTCGCCGCGTAAAATCGGTCGCGGGCAAGGTACACTCGCTTATGGAAAACCCGCACCGCGTTCGCGCCCGCTCCTCCTTTATCGGAATCGGCGTCGCTTTTGTTTTTGCCGTTGTTCTTGGTTTGGTGCGGCGGAGCCTTCCGCCTGCGATTGATACCGCTTCCACCTTGCTGGGGATAATGGCGGTGACTGTCTGCTACTTTCGCGGCATAGCGGCAATGTGTCGGCTGAAGGGAATCGCCGTTTGGCAGGGAACGCTGATCACGGTGTTTCTAATGGTGTCCAGTAGCCTTGTTCGCGTACTATACAAACCGGCGCAATTCATTCTTTGGCTGATGATGGTGGCGTTGCCGCTTTACCTATCGCGGTTGCCCGACGCCCCGACAGACGCCCCGACGCCGCGAGAAACCCTGTAGCGGTTGCAACCGTCGCCCGTGGTCGGTATACTCAAATATCAACAGAAAACACGCCCCGTGCCGTGACCGGCGGGGCGTTTTGCGTTTATTGACACAGC
>JACMIU010000427.1 GCA_014380985.1 Armatimonadota bacterium
GCGAAAGCCTGTCTGACCGGGCAAATGCTTGACGCGGACGCAGTGAACGCGCAAATCGCCGAGATTATCGCGTACAAAGGAAGTGCGTTGCACTGGAACCGAACGCTTTTTGAAACGCGGTTTGCCGACACCTACCGTCGAGCACTGGATGCTTACGAAGCAATCGAGGCAAGTACCGGGGTTCGCGTTCACGACCGCAACGCGCAAGAGAAGTACGTAGATTCCGTGGTCGCCGATTACGAAACGTTCCGCGATCTGTCGCTACGCGGTTCGGCGTCGGCGGCGATTCGGGAAAGCGCGACGGTTCATCGGTTGGAGCATTTAGCCGGAGGCGAAAAGGCGATTCTCGCAATCGAAAACTATCTTGGCGGAACCTATCACCTCACGGCGGACGAGGCGATTGTTGAGAACGGAAAGATGATTCTACAAGAATCGAAAAACGCGACAAAGGGCGCGTTGCCGTCGCTCGGCGACATCAAGGACGGATTATTCAAATTGATTTTGTACAGCAACTTGGATAAACTGGAGCAGAACGGCAAGCCGGTCGCGTTCGCCACGCGCCTCAAACTAACCGGAACTGGTGTTTCAGGTTCGGTGCGGTTGCCGTGCGAACCGGGAGTGCTGGCGGACTTCTACGCGGCGAACGCGGCGCGGTTCACGGCGCGGCATAAATTACTTATCGCGCTACTTGGAATCGAGGCTACAGCCAACGGCTTTTCCGTGGAAATCAGGGGCAACGCCGCGTGATAAAAAGCCCCCTGCGCTATCCCGGTGGCAAGTCTCGCGGCATCGCTGAAATCGCCGCCCGGTTCCCAACACGCTTCGACGAGTACCGCGAGCCGATGGTCGGCGGCGGTTCGGTGTTTTGCCACGTCCGGCAAGCGTTCCCCGAAGTGCAGTGCTGGATTAACGACCTGAACCATGATTTGGTGTACTTCTGGCAAGCCACGCAAGCCGACGCCGACGCATTGGCGACCGAACTGCACCGCATCCGCGACACCGAACCCGACGGACGCGCCCTGTTCGACCGACTGAAAGCCACAGACAAAGAAACAATGTCGCCGTTTGAACGGGCAACCCGCTTTTTCGTTTTGAACCGGATTACGTTTTCCGGCACGATTGAAGCCGGGGGCTACTCGCAGGGCGCGTTTGCCGGGCGATTCACGCATTCGGCGATTGAACGGGTACGCGCCCTGTCGCCCCTTCTCGCCGGGGTTCGCATCACGCACGGTGATTACGCGCCGCTTCTTTTCGGCGAAGGTGAAAGCGTTTTCGTGTTCCTTGACCCGCCGTATCTAACCGCTACGTCGTCCAAACTCTACGGCGCGAAAGGGCATTTGCACACGGGGTTCGATCACGAACGCTTCGCCGAACTTCTCGCAAAGTGTCCGCACAACTACCTTGTCACCTATGACGACGCGCCGGTTTTGCGCGAACGATTCGCTGCCGAACACCTGCACGGCTGGAGCCTCCAGTACGGTATGAACAACTACAAGCAAGCGGGGGCGGCAATCGGCGCGGAACTGATGATTTCGTCCTACGCCCCGGAGGGCATTACCACGGTTCCCCTGCCGGAGACAAACCCGAAACGCGCACAATTCGCGCTGGCACTCGAAACCAAACTGCCCTACCCCGCTTGCGAGCCAAGCCCATAACCGGTTACACTAAGCCCATGCCGCACCTGTCCCGCCGTCAATTCGCCTTCCTGCTTTCGTCGCCGCTTCTATTAGCCGGGTGTGCGCGGGGCGCGGCGCAAAAAATAGCACTCGAAGATGTTTCCGCGCTCGCTACCGACGCGCTTTTGGTCGCGCTTTTGGGTCCCCCTGAAAACCGGATGCCCGCGATGGGAACGCCGGAGCCGCCGATTCTGGTCAAAGGCAGCAAAGAGACCGTGGTTCTTTCCACCGACTACGCCGCCTTTGTGAAAGAAAGCCGGGGCGCACTTACCGAAGCCGACATCAAAGCACTCGAAGCCGAAGTCGCCAAGCGTACCGCGAAGATTTTGCAGGAAGAGGGCTTTACACTCAACACGGCGTCAATCGGCGTCGCCCCCCCCGCCGACCCCGCGAAGAGCTTGCTCGCCGTTTTCACTCCCGCCGTCGAATCCGGCGGTTCCCCGGCGGACAAACGCGCCGGTCTGAGCCGCTCCCTGCTACTGATTCGCCTCACGGTTTCCGATCCCCAAACCAAAACCGTGCTACGGGTGCGCGAGTTTTATTCGGGGCGCGATGTCGGTGTCCGTCCGTAAAAAGCGGGCAGAGAAACGCGAAACGCGGTACGATACGCTCGAAGGCAGTTCGCGTTTATCACAACGGCAACGTTGATTCCACGGCGATACTGTGTAATCGTCCTTGAACCCCGACCCCATCAACGCGCCCGCCGAAGTTACCTCGTCGCGGGAACTCGGCTTAGACCTCGCGGCAATCGCCGCCCGTTATCTGTTCGGAACCGACCATCTCCACTACGGTTTGTGGACGGAAGGCTTGCCGGTTCACATGAGCAATCTGCACAAGGCGCAGGAGCAGTACGCCGATATGCTCCTCGCCACCATCCCCGAAGGCACGAAAACCATTCTCGATGTCGGCACGGGAACCGGCGCACTTGCCAAACGCCTGATAGACACCGGCTACAGCGTGGACTGCGTTTCGCCGTCGCCATATCTCACGGAACGCGCCCGGCAAAACGTCGGCGACGCGGCGACGATCTTCGAGTGTAAGTACGAAGACCTGCAAACGAACAAGCGTTACGACCTTGTTTTGTTCAGCGAAAGTTTTCAGTATATTCCGATGGAACGCTCGCTCGCAGTGTCACAAGAAC
>JACMIU010000428.1 GCA_014380985.1 Armatimonadota bacterium
ACGCGCCGCCCGCCGCGCCGCTACGCCTCAGCACCGAACGCGGCGAAACCAGAACTGCGAGCGGCGCGAAATCAAGCGTGTCGTGCGTGGTCGCGGTGGGGGCGGACGGCAAGGAGCGCGTCGTGGTCGCCACCGATGCGGAAGCGGCAACCGTGGTCGGCAAGCCGCAAAGCCCCACGCTTATCTACCAGCAACACGATGCGCTGTACGCCGTGCCAGTGCGAAGCGTGACCGAGACGGCGTTTAATGAGTACCTGCGAAAAGAAGCCGAATCGTCGGTGAAACAGATCGGCTTGAGTATCTCAATGTACACGCAGGATTACGATGAAGTGTTGCCGCTGGCGTCGCACGATGTGGCGAAAGATTTATCGCCGTATTTGAAAAGCGAAAACTCTTTCTTGGACGCCCGTACTGGCGCGAGTGCTTTCACCTACACCTATACCGGTGTCGCGGATGCCGCCGGGCGCAAACCGTTGTTCACGTTCAAAACGACCACCGGAATCTATCGCGCCTTTTGGATGCCCGATGGCAACGTTGTCACCGAACCGCCGATAGCCGCCCCGAAGCCATAGCCGCCCGGCAAGCCGCTTGTGGCAAACCCCGTACCGATTTGGTACGATATGGGTGTATAGCAAGCATTGTGCGCCGATTCCAAACCTTTGAATGGGCGCGAAACCGATAGAACCGACAACAACCGATGGCGACAACGATGAAGGACGTGGCGCGGAAGGCGGGCGTGGATGTGTCCACGGTCAGCCTTGCCATCAATAACGATCCGCGCATCAAAGAGGAAACCCGCGCACGGATTCTGTTTATCGCCGCCGAACTCGGCTACCGCAAAAACCATCTGGCGCGGGGATTACGTTCCGGCAAATCGTTCACCATCGGCGCGGTGGTCGGCTACTCGTCGTCGGCGTTCTGGAGCGAAGTGTTAGCCGGGGCGCAAGGGGTTTTAGCCGAACACGATTACCATCTGCTTCTCGACTACGCGCCGTCGGAATTGCGGCAGGAAGAAACACAAATCGAAGCGTTGAAGCAAAAGCGAGTGGATGGTTTTCTAATTGCGCCTTCGGACGACGACCCCGAAACCTTGGGCGTCAAGCCCGCCGTGGAGCATTACCGCGCTCTGGAAGCCGAGAAAATCCCGTTTGTGTTCGTAGACCGCTTCGTCCCCGGCTTAGACGCCGATTATGTCGCCGCCGACAATTTCAGCGCCGCCCGCACTGCGACCCGCCATCTGCTTCGCCTCGGTCACAAGCGCGTGGCGTATGTGTACGCCCCGCACCGCATGAACACCGCCCAGCGCGAACGCTTGCAGGGCTACCAATCGGTGATGCGCGAGGCACGGCTCGATACGATTGCGTGGGAAGCGTTGCGCCCGCGTTCCGACCGTGCCGCCGAAGGCTTGGACGCCGCCCGCGAACTGCTGTTGGACAAAGCGGGGAAGGGCGTTTCCGCGATTCTTGCCGCCACCGATTCCACGGCGATGGGCGTTCTCCGCGCCCTGCATGACGCCGGTCGCGCCGTCCCCAAA
>JACMIU010000429.1 GCA_014380985.1 Armatimonadota bacterium
CGACGGCGGACGCGGCGGGCTTGGAGGACGCTTTGCGCGAATCGCCCGGCGACGCCCTGCGCCGCGTCGCGTTCGCCGCATTGGTCGCGCAAGCCCGCGCCAAAGGGTGGGGGATAAGCGAGCGGGAGCGACACGCCGCGTACTGCCGCGACGCCGCACCATTGGTCGCCGCCGCCGCGCAGTTTACGATTTTGCCCCCGGTAGAAGCGGCATAACCGCGCCTACCCTTTGACGAAAAAGGGCGTGTTCGCCGTCGCCGCCGTCGCGTTCGCGGCGTCGCGCACGGTGACGAAAAGCCGGTATGCGCCCGGCGCGGTCGGCGCGGTAAAGGTCGCCGATCCGTCCTTCGAGGTCAGGGTTCGCACCGCGTCCAACGCCTTCTGACCGGGGTCGGGGCGCGACTCCTCGATTTTCTCCGGGCGCACGACGTACTCGTAGGCTAAATCGCCCGCGCCACGCGCCACGCAAACCACGCTTTGCTTCGTGCCGGGGGCTATTTCCTTTTCGGCGACGCTCGCCTGAAACGCCAGAATATCGGGCGCGGGCTTCGCGGGCCATTTTCCCGTCCACAGGTAGGAAATCGCGTCCGTCGCCGCGAGGCGTTCGCCGGTTGTTGGCAAAAGCATTCCGAACCATGTCGGCGTCCCTTCCACCTTGTCGCCCCACAAAAACGCATACGAGCCGACGCAAGCAGAATCGCCCGCGACCGAGCGCAGATAGTTGCCGAGATACATTCGCCCTTTTTCGGTGGACGACGGTTCGAGCGGTGCGTTCCACCGCGTTTTCCCGACCTCCCACGGGCCGTTCGGACCGAACTCGGTGACGACATACGGCTTCGTAATTCCCGCTTCCTTGAGCCGGTCTGAGAGCGACGATAGCCCGCCATACGAGTTGATGCCCAAAATATCAATATCGGGGCAAAGGGTTTGCAGTGCCTTCGCCTTGTTCGCGCCGCCGCCGATTTCCGCCGTGACGCAGATAGTGGGATGGTTTGGATCTTCCTTGTGCGCCATCGCCGCGATTTCCTGAATCGCCTTCCAGACAAGCGGATCGTTGCCGTCGCCCTCCATCTCGTTGCCGATGCCCCATGCTAAGAGTGCCGGATGATTTTTGTGCGCTTTGATAACCGCTTGCGCCTTGTCGAACTGCTCGCGCACCATCTTCGGGTCGTCATATTTGAAGCCATGCGTTTTGTGACCGAGCCAGATACCCGCCGTCATCGTCAAGCCTTGCGCGTGTGCGGCGTCCAAGTCGCGCTGGATATTCTCCGCGCCCCACGTTCGCACCGAGTTGCCGCCGAGCGACTTCAGCAGGGGCAGTTTTTCGGTTCCGCCCACGCCCCTGACGAAGTACGGCTTGCCGTCGCGCACGAGTTGCCACTTGTCGCCCGACTTGACGATTTTCGTCACGCCGGTCGTTTTCGCGGCATTCTGCGCGTTCGCGGCGGTTACGGCTCCGGCGAACAGACCGACGCCCGCACCGACTAATTCCCTTCGATTCATATTGTTTTCCTTTTCCAAAAAGATTGCCGCAAGCGTCCCCGCTTGCGGCAGTATATACCGGAGATACGCCGGTTGTCACGTTGCGGGTTAGGAACCGCGCCGCCATACATAGACATATCCACGCTGGGTTTGGGAGGCTTGCCCTGCGGCGGCATTATCGCTCACTAAAGATTTTTCTGATACTTTAGTCCGGGGGGAGGGCCGTTCTTGAAGTCCTCCGCTTTTGGTGGATTATCTTTATCGAACTTTTTCGTTGCTTCACCCGGCACGACATATTCGCCGGTTTTGCCGGTTGAAACCGGCGCATTCCCGCTACCGGATGCTCCTCCTGTTGCTCCAACCGGTGCAGGAGCAACAGGGGTAGTCGCCGGTTCCGTATTCTTGTTGTCA
>JACMIU010000430.1 GCA_014380985.1 Armatimonadota bacterium
ACGCGCTGTTCCGGGTCAGGTGAAACTTTGTCAAAAAACTCTCCTTGACGGGCGAGCGATAAAACGTCGAAAAGCTGGCTCCCGCCACCACCCGCGAGCGTCGAAACGTGAGTCACGATTTCGGGTAGATCACGCACGACTCGGCAAGCCACCAATCCACCTTCGGAATGACCGATGACTAAAGTTCTCTCTTTGCTGATTTGTGGGAGTTTTCGAGCGGCACGAATTGCCGCTTCGTTGGCTTCCGCCCACCGTTCCAAAGTGTGCTCGCGGTTAAACTCCGCCAACTCTTTGCAACCATCCGGCGGCTGAGAAAGGTATTTTACGCCCGGCTTCTCGACGACCAGAACACGCGCTTTGCCTTTGAAAACATCGGCGACAACGATATGTCCGCCCACCGGAAGAACTTTACCGTTGCGCTCCTCAAACCGTGAACGACAACCTGAACCCTCGATGAACGCAACTAATGGAAGTGAGTTTTGACTGCCGATAGCTGTCGAGAGATAAAAGATAATTTCGCGTCCGAAGCGGTCACGGGTCGAGAACTTTTCATATGGCTGACCCGAAACGGGTTCAGAGTTTTTTGAAGGCTCATAGTATTTCAATTTCGATTGCGCGGCGGACTCGTGCGGAAAGGTAATAAATAAAGCCAGCATCGTTGAAAACAAAAACAGAGTTAATAATCGCATCATCAAGGATTTTACCATCTGCTAAAGGAAGCCGTCGAACGCCGGAATTGACGTGGGACACGCGGCACGCCCTCCGAACCTAACCCCTACAGCGTCACACACTATCCGCCCGCCGCGAGAACGCCATACGACACCGAGCGCAGTTTGCCCGCCGTGCGCCATGCGACAATCGCCGATTCCACCGCTTCCGGCGTGCCGATAAGCCGGTACACCGGTTCGCGTCCGCCCTCGCCTTTAGGATTAGGCAGGGGGAAAACCGCCGCATCGGTGAGGGGCAGACCGGCGTCCGGCGCGACGCGCACCAGAGCGACCGCTTGCACCAGTTCGGGCGCGACTTCCTCCACGGAAAGCACACGACTAAGGCGGACAAGCGTGGCGCGAAGCATTTCTTTGCGCCCTTCGGTTGCCGCAAAATGTAGCGTAATCGTGGCGCGGTGGTCGGGGTCCAACGTGCCGTCGCTTCCCACGGTTGCCATCAGGGAAACGCCCCGGTGCGCGAATGTCGCCCCGATGCTTTCGAGTGTTCCCGGCTTGTCGGATACCTTCACAACAAATGTATGCCGCGCCATTACCGGTTTCAAAGCGTTGTCCATCGTTCTACCTTTGCCTGTGTTTGCGCGGCGATTGCCTGTAGTTGTGCTTCTTCACCCGGCGTCATCGGCAGTTCAACAACACGCCGGACGCCCGACGCCGACGCGATAACCGGCACACCGAACGGCACGGCGGGCAAGCCGTGAAATTCGTTTTCGCGCAATAGCACCTGCGCCGCGACGAAAATATCGTCGCCCGCGAGCAAGCCCGTCACCAACCCGATAGCGGCGTTCGCGGTCGCCCGCACGGTTTTTGCGCCGCTGTAGTGCGTGATGAACGGGCGCACTACGACGCGCACATCGGGCGGCAATCGTTCGACATCGGCAAACGCCTCGGCGACATCGCCGCTTTGCACCATCTTTAGAAGACGGGCGGTTTCGGCGCGAACGGTTTGCCCGTAATCGGCGTTTTCCGTTCCCACGCGCAGACGGCTTATCGCCTCGGACAGTTCGGCATCATCCATTCCGAAAACGCGCACACTCGACCAAACCGGCATTTGCGCGTCGCCGTGTTCGCCGAGCATGAAGCCGGAAACGCGCTGACGGCGCACCCCTAAGTCGGCGGCGATTTCGCGCCGGAACCGAAGCGAATCCTGATATGCGCCGATTCCGAGAACGCGGTCGCGCCCCACGGCGCGGGCAAACTGCAAGGTAGCGAGTTCCACCGGGTTCGACACGACAACGACGATTTCGTGTCCTTGCCCGCGTTTGGCGAGCGCGTCAGCGTACATCTGGAAAATGGGGGCGTTGGCTTCTGCGAGCGCGGCGCGGTCGGATACGCCGGTCGGGGTCGTGCCGCAAGCAACAATCCAAAGGTCGGCGACGATTTCTTCGGGGGACAGGGCGACATCGAGTTCGGGGGCGTATTCGGCGTAAGCGTCTAATAGGTCGGACACGAAGCCGTGCAATACCCGCGCCCCGGAACCGCCCGCCCGCCCGACCAATTGTAGGCGTTCGGTTGGGGCAAGTAGACGCGACGCCACGAGTTGCGCGGCAATTTCGCGCCCGCAGTCGCCGGACGCGCCCAGCAGGGCTACATCCATAAGGTTCGCGCCACCGGAGCAGGAATGAAGAACGGGGGATTCACGCCTTGCAGTATACGGCGTTTCGCGTTCGTTTACCCGGCAGTTTAGTAAGCGATTAAATCCGCTTCCACGACAGGAGAACGTAGCGGTACGCCGGGTTGTAACCGCCCGGTATTTTGGCGACGGTGGCGTTCCATGTGCCGACGAGTTTCGGCTCCCCCGGCTTGTTTGTCGTGGTCATCGTCCACGCAAATGGGTCAGACTTCCAGCTGGTTGGCGGTTCGTAGACGCGCACCGACGCAGCGAAGCGCGGTATTTTCCCGCCGGGAAGTGCCCTAAATCCTTCGACGCGGGCGAAGCGCGGTGCGACCGGGGCGTTGTCTTGGTCGGCGAGAAAGAAGTCGCCCGGCGCGGTCGTCGCAGATTCGCCGAAATAACGCTCGGTAGTTTGCGCGACCCACTCGCCGCTCACATAGCGGCGAACGGAACCGCTTTGAAATTGCACCCGTTCCGGCACATTGATAGCGGCGTGACGGGCGGCAAACCGCGCTTTTTCGGACGCGGGCAGTTCGGCTCCCACGAAATCAGGGGTATTCGCTTCGGCGAAATTGCTGAAAAACACGTCGCGGCGCACGCGCTCTTCACGCTCCGCGAGCGACTGGTGGGACGGATTGGCGAGTTTCGGCGCGGTGATGACGGTCGCGGGAACCATCACCGCCACGGGAGACACTTTCGGCACGGCTTGGTTTTGCACCCACCATGCCGCAAGGCTCGCACCGACACAGGCGGCGACCACGCCACCGGCGATACGCTTTGCCGCTTCTCTGGTTTCTCTGGGTATTTCGATGACGATGGAAGGCGTTTGAGTTTCTGTTGGCACGAGAATTGTCCTTTTCAATTCATTGTCGGCGCGGCGAGGCGGCATCTTTACTATCGCGTTGTGCCGCAAAAAAGACGCAAAAGCAGAACCGGTGCGGTAGAATAGCGGCTATGCGTACCCAATTAGATGCGTGGCTTGATACCCACGCCAGCGATTTTCTTGCTTCTTTGCAAAACGTTCTGCGAATACCGAGCGTGAAGGACGATACCACCGTGAATCCGTCCGCGAACGCCCCGTTCGGGCAACCGATTGCCGATGCTCTCGATTACACCCTGAGCGTTTGTGACGCGCACGGCTTGGCGACGGAAAACTTCGCCGGATTCGCCGGTCACGCCGACTTCGGAGCCGGCACGGAAATCGCCGCGATGCTCGGACATTTGGACGTGGTTCCGGTCGGCAAGGGCTGGACACACGACCCGTGGAGCGCGACGCTCACGGACGACGATTACCTGTGGGGGCGCGGCACGAGCGACGACAAGGGACCGACGTTCGCGGCGATGTGGGGTGCGTTCGCCGTGAAGGCGGTTTGCGAGGCGCAGGGCATCACCCTGTCGCGCCGCGTCCGTTTGATTTTCGGGTGCGACGAAGAAAGCGGCTGGGAGTGCATGGCGCATTACTTTGGGGCGGCGGGGCAAGCAAAGCCGACCGTGGCGTTCACTCCCGACGCGATGTTTCCGCTGGTGTTCGCCGAAAAAGGCTCGTTCACCGGTGTTGTGGAAAAAATACTGACCGAATCGTCCGCCGATGTGCGGCTCGTTTCGTTCGCATCGGGGCAACGCCCGAACATGGTTCCCGACGACGCTACGGCGGTTCTTGTCGGCAACGCCGAAGCACTCGGCATGATGGCGTTCGTCTTGAAGCCGATGCCGGGCATCTCGGCGACGTTGGACGGCGACACGCTCACTGTGCTGGCAAAGGGCAAGGCGGCGCACGGCTCCACGCCCGACGAAGGCGACAACGCGGCGGTGAAACTCGCCCGTGCTTTGACGTCGAACCTGTCGGCGTTTGACGATTTAGACGGCGCGGCGAGCGAATGGCTTGCGGATGTAGTGCGGCGCGGCGCGTCCACCACGGGCGCGGCGAACGGCATAGACTGCACCGATGAAGTCACCGGGGCGTTGACCTGCAATATGGGCGTGGTGAGCCTTGCCGGGGGCGTCGCGCAAACTACGTTCAACGTGCGCTATCCGGCGACACTGGACGGCGAAACGATTTTGCAAAACTTCCGCGATTCCGCGAAAGCGGGTGGCTACGACGTGGTTGACCTGAAGCACACGCCGCCGCTGTATGTGCCGGTAGACGCCGAGCCGGTACGCACCCTGCTTCGCGTTTACCGTGAACATACTGGAGATCAAACGCCGCCGAAAACGATGGGGGGACGGACATATGCGACTTCGGTGGCTCCGGTCGGGGTGGCGTTCGGCGCGATGATGGAAGGCGATTTGGAACTCGCGCATCAGGCGGACGAACGGGTTACGGTAGCGCGACTGATAATGTGCGCGAAAATATACGCGCAAGCGTTGTACGAAATGGCGAAGTAGATGGCGGGGATGCGACCGGAGAACGCGCCAACTTTGCTACTGCCGCCGCGCATCAATGACGATACGCGGGCAATCGAAAGTGCCGCCCGCGACGCGGGCTATACCGTCGTTGCCGCGCCGGGATATCGGCTACCGCTGGGCTTGGTGGAAAAAAACGTGCCGGTGATTGTCTACGGCGACCCGATGTTCGGCGACCTTGCCGCACTTTCGCTTGACCTTGCGCTACTCGAACCGCCCGACTATTGGCTGCCCCGTTTGGAGGAAAAGTGGCGCAAGCGGCACGTTTCGCTAAGTACCCTCGCCGGGGCGCGAAGCGTTCCCGAAACGGCGTTCATCAAGCCCGCCGCCGACAAATCGTTTCCGGCGCGGGTGTACGAAAGCGCGGCGCAACTTGCCGCCGTTGCGGGCGATGTGCCGGACGATTTGCCGGTACTGGTTTCCAAACCGGTAACGTGGGACGCCGAATACCGCGTGTTCGCTCTTGCGGGCAAAGTTGTCGCCGCGTCGCCGTATTATCGCAGGGGCAAACTCGTTTACATTGAAACAAGCCGGAAATGGGACGCGCCGCCCGGCGAACTTGCGGAAGCGACGGAGTTTGCCGCCGAAGTTTTGGCGGCAACCGGCGATACCCTGCCGTCCGGCGTTGTGCTGGATGTCGGCTTGATCGCCGGGCAAGGGTGGGCGGTTGTCGAGGCAAACCCGGCTTGGGCAAGCGGTTTGTATGGGTGCGCCCCGCCGTACGCCTTGACTGTTGTCGCCGCGTCGGTTCGCGCCCGCGCCGATTTGACACCGGAAGAAACGCCGTTTGCCCGTGCCGGTATCGCCGTCGAATGGTGAACACGGGGCGTTCCCGGTCACAAAACGAAGCGGAAAGCGTTTGATATACTGTCGGTGTTCGCTGGAAACTCTTCACGCTTTGTTCCATCTAACGAACCAAACCTACACAGAAAATCAGGGAAATCTATGAAATCATTTATTACCGGCGGCGCGTTGGTTACCGCTCTTCTTTGTGCCGCGCCGAGTTTCGCGCAGGAAGTGACCACGCTACGCTTTGGAACCAACACGCCGCTCAAAGTCGTCGCGCCGAAAAACATGAGCGCAAGTGCGTACTCGTCGTATCTGTTCAACATCTATAACAACATTTTGTCGTCGAATGCTTCCGTTGGTCGCTATATCGCCCCGTCGGATGTGGTGGTGCTATGTCCTCCGGCGACGGGCGCGGTGCTAAGCGGCAAAAAGCCGCTTACTTCCACGACGGCGGGCAAGGGAGGCAAAACCGCCACGCCGGTTCCGACCGAAGCCAAACTGTCGCCGACCGGCACGTACCTGATTTATGTGATGGGGCGACGCTTCCTGACGATTGACCCGGCGACTGCGAAGGCGAACGGCGCGGTATCGTCGGGCGCGTTCGCGGCGCGATTGGCGCGGCAGTATATGCAAAAGTTTCCCCGCGAATGTTTCCGCCCGCCCGCGCTTCCGGCGACGATCAGTGTTCCGGCGAACCCGCGCCTCAATCTGACCACCAACATCGAAACGTGTGTTCCCGCCGATGTGAACGGGCAGGTCGTAATGTTCGGCAAAAGCCTGTGGAATGCCGCGTCGATACAACCCGACGGCTCCACGGGACCCGATAAGGCGGCGATTCTGACCACGAAAACCACCCGCGTTTTACGCGGTGTGACGGCATACGCACCGGACACCGTGACCGCCGTGAAAAGCGGGGCAAACGCCGACGTTAAAGTGGACGGCACCACGCTCTACACGGTGAGCGCGTTTGATGCGAAATCGAACGGCTTCAAGGACGCACTGGGTTTCGCTAAGTATCTTGCGCTACGAGTGGGGGAACGGCTCGAAGCCCAGTTGCAACCGATGACACCCGCCCCCGTGCCGGAAGCCGCGCCCGAAACCACTCCTGCGCCAACCCCGGAACCCGCACCCGCGCCGATGCCAGAACCCGCACCCGCGCCTGAACCTGCTCCCGCGCCCGCGCCTGAACCTGCTCCCGCGCCCGACCCCGCGCCGATGCCGACCACGCCGTAGCGATGGTGTGGCGAAGAAAACGGGAAAGCGCGGTACAATCGTGCCATGCTTTCCCGTCGTTCTTTTTTAGGCGCGTCCGCCGCCCTTGTTGCCGCCCCCGCGTTACCGGTAGCCGCGCAAGAAGCCCTGCCGTTTATCCGCCTTGACTTCAACGCCGACGCGGTTTCCCGTCTCCTCGACCTACAGGCGGCAAAGGACGACGGCGACGCCGCGATTGATTCGCTTCTCGCGCTTCCTGCCTACAAAAACGTGATTCGGGTCGGGGAGGGCGAAGGTAGTCTGGCGCGGGACTTGCTGGCGACAAACGCCAAAGCCGTGATTCGCGGCACGGCGACGGTGCGGTCACAACCCCGCGAGGACGCCGCCCGACTGTTTATCAATAACCCCGCCGGGTATCGCGCCTTGCTGACCGAACTCGAACAAACTAAAGCGGCGCGTGCCAAACGAATCGCCGCGCATTTGTCGGGGTTCACGCCTGATGTTTTACGGAAAAGCGGCAAACCGATTGTTCAGACGGTGTACCTGCATTTCGGCGGCACATGGGACGCGCTGAACGTCAACGGCGATATTTTTCTGAACCTGCATTACTGGACGGAGTACCATCGCCCGTCGCTCGCCGGGCTGAATATGATTGTCGCGCACGAAGCGATGCACACGGTACAGAACCGCGCTTTCGGCAATCCCGAACTGCAGGACACCGGCGAAGGGGCGTTCTTCACCGCGCTATCGAAGATTCAACGCGAAGGCACGGCGCGGTACGTGGAGGTAGACACCGACCCCGCGCCGTACCCGCCGTTCACCTATGGCTTTCATTTTCGCGCCATCAGCATCGAGACCGTGCGGAATTTCGCCACGCTCTTGCCGCAATTGCAAACGCTTTATGATGCTTGCTTCCCGGTTTACGACAAGGCACGGTTTGTGGAAGCGTACCGCACCGGCATCAACAACGGCGGCGATTTTTACGCCCTCGGTCACGGCGCGGCGAAAGTGATTGACGAACGCGCCGGACGCGCCGCGCTTCTGCAGACGATAACCGGCGGCCCGAAAGCGTTCTGGTCGCGCTATGCGGAGCAAACGAAAAAGGAGCGAACCTTGCCGCCATTGCCGGACGCGGTAGCAAAGCGGCTTTCGTCGCTACCGGCTTCGTTTACGCCACCGACGCCCGGTTAGTTGCGTTCCACCACGCTGCGCTTGAACGATGCTTCCGCTTGCGTCACCACAATTTGCAGTCGTTCCATCTCCTCCGGCAGGGGGCTTCGTAGCAAACTGACTTGTAGGGAACGTTCGCCGGAAGCGTCCGCCTCGTATACTACGGATTTGAGCAGTCCCGGCAGTTCGGCTTCGACCTGTGCGGAAATCGCCGCGCAAAGGCTGTTGTAAAACGCGCTTTCCATGTTACCCTCGTCGCAACCACAGGAAATATTTGCGCGAAGTGCCGCGAGGTGCGCCCGCATAATCACCGCGTCGGACGAAGATACCGGCAGGTGCGGCATGGCGGAAATGAGGAGCGGTTCGGCGTCGGCGAATCGCTCGATATGCTGGTAATAAACGCCGAGGCAACCTTCCGCTTTGCCGAGGGCTTCGGTGTCGTCCGAGCGTTTCGCCAGCGCGACAGCGTTTTGCAGACACGCTTCGGCTTCGGCGTTTTCCTGCCGGTCTTTGGACAGCAGTAAACCGAGATTGCGCTCTGCCGCCGATGCTTGCGCGAAGTCGCCCATGCGCTCCCCGGCGATTCGGACGCGCCGATACGATTTGGTCGCACCGGGAATATCACCCGCGTCGCCCTGCGCGAGGGCGAGACCGAGAAGCGCGTGTCCGGCGTTCGCGTAGTCGCGGGCTCGCTCCAGTAGGGCGAACAGTTTTTGCGCGTATTCGACGCGCAGGGCGTAATTCGGCGCGTCTTGCTCCGCTTCGTTGTTGACGATTTGCGCGAGTAGATTGCGGTGCGCGAGTGAATCGGGGCAGTGCGTGGCGGCGAGTTCGGCAACTTCGACAAGCACCGGTTGCCGGAAGGGGTGCGGGAACGCCCCTAAAACATCGGGGGCGACGTTTGCCAGTTCCTCGATCTTGGCGCGGTCGGGCGCGGAAAACCCGGCGAGTGCGGGCCCGACCGCGCCGGAAGCGACACGCGCCGCGCCCAGAATCAGCAACGCCTGTAAAAAACGCGGATGCCCCGACGCGGCGAAGTTGTCAATCACTTCCTCCTGCACCATCGCCGCTTCCGCGTACCGTTCCTGTGCCAAAAGCACCGAAACGAGCGGCTCCAGTCCGAACGCATAGCCGGGATGTTCGCGCCCGTAGAACGCCAAACGCCCCGCAAGCCCGCGCTTCAGCACTGTTTCCGCTTCCGCTAACTCGCCCGCCGCGCCTAATTCCTGCCCATAATCGGTGACGAAGGTTAGCCAGTCTTTATGGGTGGCGGCATCCTCTATGGGCGGCTCCCAGTCCTGTGCCGCTTGGAACGCCGCGAGCGAGTCCCGCGTTTTGCCGAGCATTTTCAGCACCCCGGCAAGCCCCGCCTGACTTTCGTTGAACGCCGCGCTTCGCTCTCCGGCGAAAGCGACCACGGCGGCAACGTGTTCGCGCATTCGTGCTTCGGCGTCCACGGGGCGTCTGGCTTGCAGGTGCGCCATGACTTCCGCGACCGCCGTTTCCACGGAGGGCGGGGCGGTAACCGGTGACTTCCCAAAAAAATTAATTGGCATAACAATGTCGCTTTCTATCCGGGAGGCTATTCGCCCTTCGGCGCGTCAAACGTCGTGACCAGCGTTTGCGTTTGCCCGGTTTGCGCGGCGCGGTATCCGGCTTCGATGATTTCCACGACGTGCCGGGCGTGTTCGGCGGTTGCGTTCGAGGGAATCCCTTCGCGCACCCAGCGCACCAATTGCATCGTGTCCTCAAAAACGTGCGCTTCCTCCATCTCGGCGTGAATGGTATCCACGACGTGCGGCAAAAGCCGTATCGGGTTGCCGTTGTCGCGGTCGGAACCGGGGTAGGCGATTCGCTCACCGTTCAGATTCAAGCCGACAATCGCGCCGCGCTCGCCAAAAACGCTCGGTTGCCCGAACTGCGACACCGACCCGGCAAATGTCCCATGCACCAGCGCGAACACGTTGTCGCCGAAATCGAGCGTGAACAGCGTGTTATCGTCGGCGTCGCAGGGAAACATCTGTCCGTTCCATTCGCGCTCGTGGATAGCGACGCCGCTCATCGCCGACACGCGCTTCGCCGCGCCGAGCAAGCCGGTCAGCGTGTGCATTCCGTACACCGACATATCGTAAACGGGGCCGCCGCCCGGTTTGCGCCAGTACCACGACGGGTTGACGTTCGTTAGCACGTCGGATCCGGTGCGCGTGTTTTCTTTTTCGTGGTACGACCCGAACGCCGCGCCCGTGACCGCCCACGACACGCGCCCCAACACGCCGTCTTGGAGCATTTTGCGAAGGCGCAGGTTGGACGGGCGAAGCATTTGCCCCGGCGACGCTACCAGTTTGAGTCCCCGCGCCTCGGCTTCGTCCATAATCTCGGTCGCCTCGCCCGCCGTCACGGTCATCGTTTTGTTGAAGTGAACGTGCTTTCCGGCGCGAACGGCGGCAAGCCCTTGTTCGTAATGTAGCCCGATGGGGGAGCAAAGAATCACCGCGTCTACCGCGTCGTCGGACAGTAGCGCGTTCAAATCATCGTAAGCGCGGGCGACCGTGTACTTGTCCGCCGCCGCCTGTGCGCGTCCCGGCACGGGGTCGCAGACCGCCGCGAGGCGCACCTTGTCCTGCACATCCGGCAAACAAAGGTGGGCGAGTGCGCCGCGAATCCCGATACTGCCCGCCCCGACCACGCCGATGCCTAACTGTTTCACGCTCATAAAAGGTAAACTTTCGCTGTTTTGATTTTTCGTTCGCACAAAGGACACTTACCGATGCTTCCGCTACGCGCTCTTCTATTCGATTTCGACGGCACAATTTTAGACACCGAAACGCCCGAATACGAGACTTGGCAAATTATCTGCGCCGAATACGATGTGACGCTTCCGCTCGCTGTTTGGGCGACCGGTGTCGGTATCGGGGTGGACGAAAACCCGTTCGACCCGTACCGTTTTCTGGAGGAAAACGCTCCCGTTAGCGTTGACCGTACTGTCGTGAAGCACCGCCGCGCCGCGCTATTTGCCGAACGGCTCGCGCAGGAGGTTCCCCGCCCCGGTATTATAGCACTTTTGGAAGAGGGAAGGGAAGCGGGACTGCTTATCGGGCTGGCGTCGTCGTCGGGGCATTCGTGGGTGGACGGGCTTTTGGAGCGAATCGGCTTGCTCGAATGGTTTCCCGTGCGTCTGTGCGCGGATGATGTGACGCACACCAAGCCCGACCCCGAACTGTATCTGCGCTGTTTGTCCGCGCTCGGCGTTTCGGCAGACGAAGCGATGTCCCTTGAGGATTCGCCGAACGGAATCAAGGCGGCGAAGGCGGCGGGCATTTTCACGGTCGCCTACCCGAACCGTGTCACTGCACTGTTGCCCGGTATCGAACGCGCCGATATTCGCGTGGACGATTGGGGGGCGGTTTCGCTGGCGTCGCTGGCGGCGATTCGGAACCCAGCTATTTCGCCGCTCGGCGAAACAAAATAAAAAACCGGTATGCGCCGTGTTTACGCCGGGTGCTTCGCGGGAATAAGAAGCCTGTAAGCGATTTAGTAGACGCTCACGGAAAACATTATTAAACAAACGCATCGCGCCAAGCGCGGGCGGACAGGAGCATTGAAATGGCAGACAACATTCAACACGGAATTGACGATAACCCGACCGGCGACGCCGAAAAGGGTGCGGCTCTCGGCGGCATCGGCGGCGCAGTCACCGGGCTGGCGGCGGGCGCGGCGGCGGGTCCTGTAGG
>JACMIU010000431.1 GCA_014380985.1 Armatimonadota bacterium
ACGTGTACGTGCTTTAAGCGTTCCGCCCCCGGTGCGTCGTTCAGAATGCGAACGCCCCAGCCGGTGTTCGTGTCGTAGCCGCTTCCGCGTACCTCAATGTCCCATACCTTAACCCGCGACAGGTTGCGCAGTGTTATCGCGCTTTCGGTTCCCGATTCGATAACGGGGTCAGGGAGGGGGTAGCCAAGTTCGGTGTCTGAACCATAGGCTTCTATCGTGAAGTGTTCTCCTTCGTCCTTTGTCACGTTATCGGGTGAGAACGAAAGCGATCCCGAAAAGATTTCCCCGGCGCGAAGGCGAATCTTGTCACCGCCCGCGTAGCGGTGCGCGTTGGCGCGGGCGAGGGTGCGCCACGGCTTTTCGGAAGTGCCGGGGTTTTCGTCGTCGCCGAGTTCGGTGCTGATGTGATATTGCATAGGTCTTCCTGTCAAAGTGCGTCGGGCGAAAAGAACGATCCGTCGGGGAAGTTTACCCTATCCGGCAATGCTACAGTCAATGGTGCGTCGTCTCCGGTTGCAGATTTCATGCCAAAACGCGACTGTTTCGCCTGTCACCTCTGTGATTCATTTCACAGGACAACGGGGGGAAATTGGCGCATAATGGAAACAATGCCTGCGTTAGCCGTGGAAGCAATGCGGGTTCCAACACAGAGGAGAGTAGGGTAAATGTTGAAGAACTCCCGACAAGTAGGGAATGGTGTTTGCCCCGTTATGAGAACCGGAGCGAAGATAGCCGCATTCACGCTGATTGAATTGTTAGTTGTTATCGCTATTATTGCGATTCTCGCCGCGATACTGTTTCCCGTGTTCGCACAAGCCCGCGAAAAGGCGCGGCAAACATCGTGCCTGTCCAACTCCAAGCAGATCGGGCTGGGGATGCTGATGTACTTGCAGGATTCCGACGAGACGTTTCCGCGGGCGTGGTACTACGACAACACGCCGTCTGACCCGGTGGAACGCTATAAGTGGATTGACGGCATCGCGCCGTATGTGAAAAACGAAACGATGTTCACCTGTCCGAGTGACGATGAGGGGAACGGTGGCAACAAGCCGTACAAGTTCCGCAACGGCAATAATTACGGTTCCTACGCGATGAACGCGACGTACTACGGTTCCGCCGACGCCGCGACGCCGCCGTATGAGCAACCGCTCGCCGCCCTGTCGCTTCCCGCGCAGACGGTTTGGGTTCTGGAATGCGCGAACACAGGTCTTGGCAATAACTTCGAGATCGAGTGGTTAGACGCGGCGGCGAACCCGCCGATTGAGAAAGGACCGAACGGCTTCCGCGTGATGCGAAATATCGCCGAACGTCATCAAGGCACGACCAATATCCTCTGGTGCGACGGTCACGCGAAGGCGAATAAATTGGAGTTTCTGACGAAAGCCAACTCGCAAAACGTGCGCTATCTGTTCACCATCGAGGATGACGAGGCGTTGTAGTCGCCTATGCGCCGGTCGGTATCACGCTTTCGCCCGCGAAGCCGACCGGCGTTTGACCAGTTCGTCCACGGTGACGCCGAGCAGAATCACCGCACCCATCACCGCGAAGTTGAGCGACGACGGAATGCCGAGCAGGTTGACCAGATTCTGCAATACTTGGAGTAGTGCCGTGCCAATCAAAATGCCCCACACCGAGCCTTCGCCGCCGCGTAAACTGCACCCGCCCAAGACCGCCGCCGCGATACCGTACAGTTCGTAAAAGTTGCCGTGTGAGTTCGGCGAAATCGAGTTGGTGTAGAAGGCAATCAGCACACCGGCGATTCCGGCGAGCAATCCGCACAGGGCGTAGGCGGTGGTGAGTACGGCTTTGGTGTTAATTCCCGAATATCGCGCCGCTTCCTCGCTCCGCCCGATGGCGAACAGATGCCGCCCCCAAACGCTCCGGTGCAGTAGAACGCCGACCGCGAGGCTTGCCACCACCAACACTACGAATGGCATAGGGACGCCGAAAATCAAACCGGTCGCCGCCGCCTGCAACCCCTCGAAGCCTTTGGCATCACCGAAGCCTTTGGTTTCATCGCCGGTGACAAAGCGGGCAGCCCCCCGGTAGAACAATAGCCCGCAAAGCGTGACG
>JACMIU010000432.1 GCA_014380985.1 Armatimonadota bacterium
CGTTCTCAAATCCTCTTTCCGGTCTCTGCGCCCTCTGTGTCTCTGTGGTTATACCTGTATTAAGCGTTCGCCCGCTCGGCGTAGTGCCAGCGGGTACGGATTTTCTCGTAGAACGAGGGCGCGTCCCCTGCGACCAGAAACCGCACCCGATGCGGCGACGCCGACACGCGCACGGTGTCACCCGGCGCAAGGGCGAGCTCGACCTGCCCGTCCACCGACGCCACCCCGACCGTATCGGCGCGGTGCGGCTCGATAGAGAGTTCCACAGTTTGTGTGTCGGGGATAATCAGTGGGCGGGCGGACAACGTGTGCGGGCAGATCGGCGACACCACGAAAACCGGCGCGGACGGATGCACGAGCGGCCCCCCCGCCGAAAGCGAATAGCCGGTGGAACCGGTCGGCGTCGCCACAATCACGCCGTCCGCCGCGTAGGTCGCCAGCAATTCGCCGTCCACCCGCGTTTGCACATAAATCAGGCGCACCGCGCCCGACGCCACCGCCACATCGTTCATCGCCAGTAGTTCGTCGCACGGCTCCACTGCCCCCGCCCCGGCACGAAGCACCGACACCGCGAGCATCCCGCGCTCCTCGGTCGGGGCGTCGCCGAACAGGACGCGATCCACCGCCGAGCGCAAACCCTCCGGCGATGTTTGCGTCAGAAAGCCGAAATGCCCCAGGTGCGCCGAAAGAATCGGTTTTCCAAACGGCGCGACGGCGCGGCACGCGGCAAGCAGGGTTCCGTCGCCGCCAAACACGACCACGAAGTCCGACTGCGCGGCAACATCCGCTTTGGTTGCCACGGCTTCGCACCGCGTGTCCGAAAGAAGCGTCGCCACCGCGTCCTGCGAGACCGTAGCGACCCCGTGCGTGGCGAGGTAGCGGGCTAAATCGCGGGCGGCGTCCACGGCGGCGGGCTTGGTTTCGTTAATCAGCAGTCCAACGGTTTGCATGGGCGTCGTGGTAGTGTACCCGGTTAGCGCGGAACCGGCGTCTTCGTCAGCAGTTCCTCGATGATATGCTCCGGCAAAAGCCCGCCGTACTTCGCCTTCGTCTCCATCTGAATCCGGTGCGACAACACCGGAACCGCCATAAAACGCACATCGTCGGGCGTCGCGTAGTCGCGCCCATCGAGGAGGGCGCGGGCTTGCGCCGTGCGGTACAGCGTCAGCGAACCACGCGGCGACAAGCCCATGCGTAGGCGACCGTCGCCGCGAGTGCCGCCCACGAGTCGTACGATATATTCCGCCACCGCCCGCTCCACGCGCACCGTTTTCACCGTTTCCTGCAAATGGAGCAGTTCTGCCGTGGTCGCTACCGGCTCCAGCGAATCGAACGGATGCCGCGTGTTCTGGCTATACAAAATCTCCACTTCCGATTCTAAGTCGGGGTAGCCGAGCGTGAGGCGAAGCGCGAACCGGTCTAACTGCGCTTCGGGGAGCGGGTATGTTCCGGCGTGTTCCGACGGGTTTTGCGTCGCCACCACGAAAAACGGTTGCGGCAAATCGCGTCGCATCCCTTCAATCGTCACCTGATTTTCGCTCATCACCTCAAGAAGCGCGGACTGTGTTCGCGGCGACGTGCGGTTGATTTCGTCGGCGAGCAGAATGTTTGAGAAAACGGGTCCCTCCCGAAACTCGAAC
>JACMIU010000433.1 GCA_014380985.1 Armatimonadota bacterium
ATTTGGGAGTAGCGAATCGGGGCAAAAAGCGCAAGAATGGTTCAACGAGCGAATCGCCGCGACGCTCACAACGGACGACATCGGCAAGCATCTGGTGATAGACACCGAAACCGGCGAGTTTGAACTCGACGCAAACAAGTATCAAGCCTCGCGCCGGGCATATTTGAAGCGACCTGAAGCACAGACGCGCTTCGGAGTGAAGGTTGGCTATCGCGCCGCCAGCACGACCGTGGGATGGTGGCGCGACGGCGAAGCCAAAGAGCACGGTCTATGACGATTCACGGCACGGTAAGCCGTCTGAGGGAAGCCCGCGTCGCCGTCACGGTGCGCGGCGCGGTTGGTCGTGCCGATCAAACCCTTGACGCGCTCATTGATACCGGCTACGAGGATTATTTGACGCTTCCTACGAACATAGTTGCCATGCTCGATCTGCCTTTTGCGCGGGATCAGGAGATTCAAGTAGTGGGCGGGGGACTTGTCACTCTGCCGGTTTATTACGCGGTTATCATTTTCGGCGGCAAGGAGATGGCGGGCGAGGTAATGGCGGCGGACAACCCGCCGCTTATCGGTATGGCACTCCTCGACGGCTATGACCTGCATATCGAAGTGGTTGCGGGCGGCAACGTTTCGCTCACGCCCATGCCGCTTACCCCGGCTTAGAAACAAAAGCGTTAGGCTGTCCGCACTGGTCGCGGTTCATGTGGTCGCCGGAATCATCTGTCTTGGGGCGGGCGCGGTCGCCGCGTTCGTTAAGCCCAAAGGCGGGCGGCGTCACGTGTCGTCGGGGCGCGTGTTTTTGTACGCGCTTGCGGTGTCGGCAATCACGGCGGGCGTGTTGCTGTGTTTCCGCTTTCAACCGTTTTTCTTCGCGCTTTCCGTGCTATCGTTCTACTTCGGCTTTAGCGGCTACCGCGTTCTGGCGCGGAACGGAAACGCGGCGCATTTCACCGATTGGTTCGCGGCAGGGGGCGTGGTCGCTGTTACCACGCTCTCGCTCTGGTGGGGCGCGACCGGCGTTCTCGGCGCGGACGCCGGAATCGTTTTGGGCGTGTTGGGGCTTGCCGTGGTCGCCGCCCTGTACGACCTGTGGCGGTTCGCGTTTCCCCGCGTCGTCATCCCGATGCGCTCGCTTTCCACGTTCGAGCATCTGACGAAAATCGGCGGCGCGTATATCGCGGTTTGGTGCGCGTTTTCCGCGAACGTCGGTACGGGCGTTTGGTCGCAGATAGCCCCCGCCCTCATCGGCACTCCCCTGTTGCTAATCGTCGCCAACCGTTACTGGCGCAAGTGGCGACACGGCACGGCGACCGCTCCCACTTCCGGCAAAGCCTCAAGCGGCGCGATAGAATAAAGACGCGACGACGCAAAGGGCGGCACGAAAAACGATTTGCTTTTTCGTCGCCTATCTCACGATTTCATCGGCACAAAGGCGTAAACGATGGCGACTATTTTTTTATGCGAGGGCAATCTATGGAAAACCGGGTAGCGGTGTTTGTGGATTTTGAAAATATCAAGCGGGCAGTGGACGATTATTTTGTCAATGAGCGGGTAGAACTACGACGCATTTTTGAGGAAATCGGCAAGGTCACGGACGGACGCATTATTTTGAAGCGGGCATATGCCGATTGGGGCGTGTTCAAAGATTACCGCTCCGACCTGCTGGACAACGCTTGCGATCCCATTCAAACGTTCGCGCTGACGTACAAGGGCAAGAACGGCGCGGATATTAAAATCGCCATTGACGTGATGGATGTCGCTCTGCGGCAGAACGATATTACGCACGTCGCCTTGGTTTCCGGTGATTCGGACTTCACGCCACTCGTTTTGAAACTGCGCGAAACCGGGCGGTACGTCGTGGGCGTCGGCGTGCGGTCGAACACATCAACGTATCTGGCGAAGGCGTGTGACCGGTTTTGCTATTACGACGACATTCACGGCGCGAACGGCGAAGAACTGCCCGAACGCTCCATCCCGTCCACGCCGATGGACACCACGGCACTGCTTGCCAAAGGTCTGGCGACGCTCGGTAATCGTCCGGTTCCCGGTTCGGCACTGAAAACCACGATGCGGAAGATTGACCCGATGTTCGACGAAACCCGCTCCGGGCATACGTCGTTCCTCGACTTCCTGCGGGCGCACGGCGACTTGATTGATTTGCACAAACCGGCGATCGGCGACGTGATGGTCGCGCCGAAAGGTCACATGGAATCGGGAAGCGAATCCGCGCCCGTGGCGACAAACGGGACAAACGGCGCGGGTTTCGCGTCGCGCCCCGAACCTGCCGCACCGCGCTATCTCAACTCGCCGCCTCCTATGTCACCGCTACCCGCCGCGTACAGTCCCGTCCCGGTGTACACGACCGCGACCCCGGCGCAGATGAGTTCGTCAGAACGCCTTCGTCTCTGGCTCCGCGACAACAACTTCCGCTATGTGCCGACGCAGGAGCGGCACGAGATTATCCGCGTGATGTACGACCTGTTCGCCGACCCCGCGAACGGCGACGTGTCGCTCAAGGAGGCGAAAGACCATCTGCACCTGTGGTTCGAGGAGAACAAGCCGAGTGTGCCGTGGGAAAGTATCAACAGCACGGTCTATCACCTGTTTTATACGTGGTGCTTCTTTTTCGACCGCTCCGATGGCGACGAGGGCAAGCAACTCTGGGATCGGCGCACGAGTTTGCAACCCGATATTCACAGCGCGGACGAACTGATTGCGAAATGCGAACGCGGCGTCGCCCGCAAACTGTGGGAACGCGACCGGGGCGATGTGGATGTGGACGCGCTGAACGACTGGCTGTACGACGGCGACGCCGCGCAGTATCTGCGGATGGAGGAGATGGTGAAAACGGTCGGGTCGAGCATGGCGACCGGGGGCAACGGGAACGGCGGCAACGGCAACGGACTGGGCGCGAACGGTTATCCGATGATAGGCGTCCGAACGCTCGCGGACTAACGGACAAGATGAAACCCCGAATCGCCGCGTTTCTGCGCTACCTGCTTTCCGAACGCGGGGCATCCGCGCACACGATTGCCGCCTACCGGCGCGATTTAGCGCAGTGGCATGACGCCACGAACGGCGATTTGACCGCGGCGGGCGTGGAGCGGTTCCTCGCGCACCTATTCACGCTTCGCCTCACGGACACCACGGTCGGGCGCAAAAAAGCCGCCCTGTCGGCGTTCGCCCGGTATCTCGTTTTGGAAGGCGTGCTGCTCGAAAACCCGGTGCGAGCCGTGGAAAGCGCGGCACGGACGCCAAGCCCCCTGCCGCACGTGCTGACTGCGCCCCAAGTCGCCGCACTGCTTGCCGCGCCGGACAAGACGACCTTGCGCGGGCGGCGCGACGCGGCGTTTCTCGAACTCCTGTACGCGACCGGCTTGCGCGTCGGCGAGGCGTGTGCTTTGCGCGTCGGGGATGTGGACACGGCGGCGGCAATCGTCACGGTACGTTCGGGCAAGGGTGGCAAAGACCGGCGCGTTCCCATCGGACAACCCGCGCTGTCCGCGCTACGGTCGTATCGCGCCGACTTTGAGAACGTCCTGCCCGGCGACCCGCTTTTCGCGTCGCGCTCCGGCACGGCGAAAAAAGCCGTGCGGCGCGAAACGATGTTCCGCGCCATTGTCGCCCATGCGCTGACTGCCGGACTTCCCGAACCGCCGTCGCCGCACTGGCTCCGTCATTCGTTCGCCACGCATTTGCTTTCGGGGGGCGCGGATATTCGGGCGATTGGCGAGATGCTCGGTCACGCGAATATCTCGACCACGCAGGTTTACACGCACGTTTCCACCGACCGCTTGCGCGAAGCGTACCGCGCCGCGCACCCGCGCCGGTAATTCGTTGGCGTTGTGCCGAACTTTACCCCCGTTTCGCTTGTTCTCCTTCCACGAGGAAAACACACCATGAACCTATCGAAATTATCGAAGCCGCTTGCTATAGCATCCACGTTACTCGCGCTGATCGGGGGCGCGTTCGCGCTTTCGCCGCGCTCTGGCACGGCGAAACCCGCGCCGCCAGTCAACACAAAAAGTGCAACCGATGTGCCGGTGATTGTGGAACTGTTCACGTCCGAAGGCTGTTCGAGTTGCCCTCCGGCGGACGCCGCACTTCTCGAACTCACGACCGCGCAAAACGTTCCCGGCGCGACCGTTATCGCGCTCGGCTATCACGTAGATTACTGGAACCGGCTCGGCTGGCGCGACCCGTTCTCGTCTGCCGCGTTCACGGCGCGGCAGGGGGCATATAATCGCGCCTTTCAAAACGATTCGAGTTACACGCCGCAAGCCATCGTGTCCGGCACGGCGGAGTTTGTCGGTAGCGAGAAAGAAAAACTGCGAGCGGAAGTCGCGCAGTCGGCGGCACGGTTGAAGGCAAGCGCGGTTCGCATCGCCCTATCTTCGGTGGGGAACGACTCGTACCGTGTCGCCGCGACCGGAACGGGCGGCATCAAGAATCCGCGCCTGTTTGTCGCCGTAACCGAATCGGGCTTGGCGACCAAAGTCAAGGCGGGCGAGAATGCCGGGCGCACTTTGGCACACGCCCCGGTGGTACGGCGTTTGGTATCGCTCGGCGCGGTTGTTGAAGGAAACGTATCGCTTCCGGTGGCGACGGGAGAGAAAGGCGATCGGCAAAAAATTGTGGCGTGGGTGCAGGACGGCACGACCGGCGCGATTGTCGGCGCGGTGCAAGCGAGCAGGTAGATGTGCGGGGATGTTCCATCCTCCGGTTGGGGGCGTTCCGCCTGAGTATCCTGCGGATGGGGGCGGGCGGTCAAGAACGGTTAGCGGGCTGAACATCCTCGCACAACAAGCCGATAGCGGAAACCGGCGTTGTCCGTGCGTGATACAATACCGGGAACGTCGCCGTATATTCGGCGCGTAATCCCGAAGTAGTTCCATGACCGTTTTAGGATCACGACCCCATTATTCTGGCAAAGTTAGCGCGGTAAGCGGCGGCATTTATGTCGCTTTGCTAACCGCGCTTCTGCTCTTGTCGCCGCACACCGCCCGCGCCGTGGCGCAGGTGCTGACCCAAAATGGCGTCGCCCTGCCCGCCCATGTCGTGCGCGTGTTGGACGCCCTACCGGTGGAGCCGGTACGTGACGCTCTGCGCCGCGAGGAAGAGTCCGTGCGCGAAGCCGTCGCCGAAACCGTTACGCCGACCGAACCCGCGCCGGAAACGGGGGCGGTTCGCGCAACGTCAACCGTGCCAGTTCACGCTCCACTTACCGCGTGTCCTTCTGCCCCGCGTTCCGCCCTTCGGCAAGCCGTTGTTCGCCCCGCTTTGCCGGGGCGATTTTCACCCCGCGCCCCGCCCGTGTAAGCGTTTTTCCTTTCGCACCGTACTATCGTCCGCGCCCCGGTTCACCGGTTGGCGCGTACCTTCGCGGGCGCGTTCGCCGCGCCCCCGCACCGATTTTTTCATAGGAAGACCGTATGAACTTTTTAGCCAAACTATTCGACAACAACGAACGCGATGTCGCCAAATATCGCAAAAACGCCGACAAAATCACCGCCCTCGAAGCGCAGTATCAGGCACTGTCCGAGGAAGCACTCCGCGCCAAAACCGACGAGTTCAAAGCGCGATTCACCGAAAGCATTGACGCGCAAGGCGGGCATGAATCGCTCCGCCAGCAAGAGTTAGACGCCCTCGCGTCCGGCAACACCGCGCAAAAGCACGTTTACCGCGACGCGATTAACAAAGCCTTGGACGGTTTGCAGGTCGAAGCGTTCGCCGCTTGCCGCGAAGCCGCCCGCCGCTACCTCGGAATGCGCCACTACGATGTGCAGTTAATCGGCGGCATGGTGCAACACGACGGGCGTATCAGCGAACTTCGCACCGGCGAAGGCAAAACCCTGATGTGTACCCTATCCATCTACCTGAACGCGCTTTCCGGTTTGGGCGTTCACGTGGTCACGGCGAACGATTACCTCGTCAAGCGCGACGCGGTTTGGATGGGAACACTGTACCATGCCCTCGGTATGAGCGTCGGGATTCTGCAAGGCACGTCGCCCGAAACCGGCGAAGGCGGCGGCACGTTCATCTACGACCCGACCTACGAGGACCCGTCGGTAGACGGCTTGGATGCCCGCTTCCGCTACTCGCGGCAAACGTCGCGCCGCGCCGATGCCTATGAGTGCGACATTACCTATGGCACTTCGAGCGAGTTCGGCTTCGATTATTTGCGGGACAACATGGTTCCCGACCCGACGTATTTGACACAGGTGCGCGGTCACAACTTCGCGGTGGTGGACGAGTGCGACTCGAACCTGATTGACGAAGCGCGAACCCCCTTGATCATCTCCGGGCAGTCCGACAAGGGGAGCGACCTGTACTACTCGATG
>JACMIU010000434.1 GCA_014380985.1 Armatimonadota bacterium
ACCGGCGCGTTCTGGGATAGGACGATGAACATCAACCTGCGTGGCACGTTCCTCGCCGTGAAAGCAGGCGCGGCGTCGCTACGGAAAAACGGCGGCTCCGTCGTGATTATCGCGTCCACGGCGGGGCAACGCGGGTCGGCGGATTATTCGGCATATGCGACCAGCAAGGGGGCGCAACTCCTCTTCATGCGTTCGATGGCAAAGGAACTCGCGCCGGATCGCGTTCGCGTCAACGCCGTCGCTCCCGGCTGGACGGAAACCGACATGAGCCGCGACGCCATGACCGCGTTCGGGCGCGAAGGGATTATCGCGTCCATTCCGATGGGGCGAATTGGGCTACCGGATGACTGCGCGAACGCCGCACTGTTCTTGCTGTCCGACCTGGCCGCGTTTATTACCGGCAGTACGATTACCGTGGACGGCGGGGCGGATATGCGTGGTTGATTTCGCGCCGTCACTCCGCTGCTTTTTGAAGATACCAAACATAGCCGCCGAATGAAAACGCTCCGGTTTGCGCGACAAACAGCGGCGCGGTTTCGCCCATTAGCCGCTCATAAATATCTTCCACAGATTCGGTTCCTTGCTCGACTGCCGCGATAACGTTGCTTTGCGTCAGCAGATAGCGCACGAGTTGTTCGGGCGAAAAAACAATTTCGTTCGTGTAGTTTTCCGTGTGCGCGAGTTGAAACCTGTACCCTTGCGCTTCTTCCTGCGTTATCGGAACATTGTTGCGGGCGGGCGTCGGGTATCGCATAAGAAAGTCGCGTCGTAGCCACTCCCCAAAGCGGGCGTCGTCTCGCATTTCGCCGCGAAAAGCGTTGTTGTAAATCACAAGGTAGCCGGATGGGTGTAGCAGTCGGTGTACCTCGGCGAAGAATCGGGGACGGTCGAACCAGTGAAAGGCGAGCGACACGGTAACAAGATCGAAACCGGCGTCGGGCAAGGGGATGTTCTCGGCGGGCGAAGGAAGGTAGCGGACGCCGTCCGCCGCTTGGGCAACGGCAAGCATATCGGGCGAAGCGTCCACGCCGACCACGGAGCCAGCAATCTCGCGCAGGGCGACGGTGGATTGTCCGGTTCCACAACCAACGTCTAAAGCATCGCCGACTGGTCTCTCAAAAGCGAGTTGCTCACGAATCTTGTCCATGATGAGCGGATGAAAGTACGGGCGGTCTTGCGCGTAGCGTTCGGCGGCGGTTTTGTAGGCGAAATAGTTGGTAGCGATTGGCATAACGGTTACTTGCTCCAGTTCGTGCAGGGCGCACCGACGCCGTCGGAGTCTCGCCGACTGCGCGTGACGACGATGGTTCGGTGCGCTTGCGGCACGACGTAGGTGGTTGCGGTCATGGTTGGCTCCCTTCCGTGCTCATTATACCCCGGCAAAAGAAGCGTAGCGCGTCCTCTCCGACAATGAAAAACGTGAACGCTTGCGGGTATAACAAGAACGGCGTTCGATCCTGCAAGCCGGAACGCCTATCATTTTAAGGAACCAAACTCCCATGCCTGACGAAGCCACTTTGCAATCTTACAAAGATTTAGCCGCGCAACTACGCGCCGATTCTATCCGTTGTACCACCGCCGCCGGGTCGGGACACCCGACCTCCGGGATGTCCGCCGCCGACTTTTTGGCGGTGCTGGCAATCAAGTATCTGAAATACGATTTTCAGAACCCGAAGATGCCGAACAACGACCATTTGCTGTTCTCGAAAGGTCATGCCTGCCCCGTGCTGTACGCCTTGTACAAAGCGGTCGGTGCGATTTCGGACGCCGAACTGCTGACGCTCCGGCAGTTCGACTCGAAACTCGAAGGACACCCGACCCCCGAAATCCCGTATGTGGACGCCGCGACCGGTTCGCTCGGACAGGGCTTGCCGATTGGCGTTGGGATTGCGATGGCGGGCAAATACATTGACAAACTGCCGTACAAAACGTGGATCGTTTGCGGCGACTCGGAGATGGCGGAAGGCTCCATGTACGAGGCTCTCGAAATCGCGGCGCACTACGAACTGAATAATCTTGTCGCTATCGTAGACGTCAACAAACTCGGTCAGCGCGGTGAAACGCAGCTCGGTCACGATATGGCGGCGTACAAAGCACGGTTCGAGGCGTTCGGTTGGCACGCGATTGTGGTGGATGGTCACGATGTTGCCGCCTTAGATGCCGCGTTCGCCGAAGCCATGACCGCCGACAAGCCGGTCGGTATCTTGGCGAAAACCGACAAAGGGCATGGCGTCTCGTTCACCTCTGGTCTGCCCGGATGGCATGGCAAGGCGATGAAGCCCGAAGAAGCCGAAAAAGCGTTAATCGAACTCGGTAGCCCGAAGGGCGACATTGTTATCACCGTGCAAAAGCCGGAAGATTTGCACCCCGCCGCACTCTCGCCGAACACCGATTTTGTCGCGCCCTCCTACCCGCTCGGCGAAAAATACTCGGCGCGTCAGGCATATGGCGACGCGCTCAAAGCACTCGGAGCCAGTCGTGGCGATATTTTCGCCAACGATTCCGAAGTGTCCAACTCGACGTTTTCGGAAACGTTCAAGAAAGCGTACCCCGACCGATTCTTCGAGATGTATATCGCCGAGCAAGTCATGGTGTCGGTCGCGCAAGGAATCGAAGCGCGGGGCTACACGGTGTTCTGCTCGACGTTTGCGGCGTTTTTTGCGCGGGCGTTTGACCAGATTCGCATGGGCGCGGTGTCGCGGGCGACGCTTCATTAAGTCGGTTCACACGCCGGGGTTTCGAATGGCGAGGACGGCCCGTCGCAGATGGCACTCGAAGATTTAGCCATGATGCGCTCGGTTCACGGTTCGACCGTCTTGTACCCGTCGGACGCGGTTTCCACGGTGCATTTAGTCAAGGCGATGGCGGAAACGAAGGGCATTTCGTACCTGCGAGCGACCCGCGAGAAAGTGCCGACGCTGTACGGGGCGGACGAAACCTTCCCCATTGGCGGCTCAAAAACCCTGCGCTCGTCCGATTCCGACGTGGCAACGATTATCGGTGCGGGCATCACGCTCCACGAAGCATTGAAAGCGGCGGACACGCTTGCTGGGGAAGGCACGAACGTGCGTGTGATTGACCTGTACTCGGTGAAGCCGATTGACTGGGCGGCGATTGTGTCGGCGGTGCAGGACACGAAGCATATCATTGTCGTGGAAGACCACTGGGCGCAAGGCGGTTTGGGCGACGCCGTGGCAAGCATTCTCGCCGACGCCAACGTGCCGATGGTGAAGTTCACGCACCTGTGCATCACCGAAATGCCGCGTTCAGGAACGCCGCAGGAACTTCTCGAAAAGTACGGCATTGACGCTCACGCGATTGTTGCGGCGGTGAAAGCCGGAATATAATTCGGAAAGAGTGGCGGCGCGTGTACCGCGCCGCCACCGTTTGAACTTTTGATTTCCTACTTCGCCGTGGTCAAGTCGAACAAGAAGATACGAGCGGCACGCAGATCAATTATCTTGCCTTCCGTTAAGCGAATGCTCTTCGCCGCAACATTCGCCGGAAGCGCGAAGAAGACGCGGAAACGGGTTTCCTCGCCGGGGTTCAGGTTGCCCTCGTGTGATTCGTCACGGGTTGCTTTCACAATCGCCTGCGTGTACGGTACTTTCTCACCGTCGGCGTCAATAAGGTCGGCATGGAAGTAGCCCCAATAGTAGCGTTGCACAATTTCGGAGGTATTTTTAATCGTGAATGTCACCGTGACGAAGCGGTTTCCCTTCCCCGGTTCCCGCGTCAGAATCGGTTCCGATACGTCTGCCACCGAATCGAGGCGGGCGGCGAACACACCGAGCGGAACCGATACTCCCGCCGCCACCGGCACTTCTTTAAGAGCCGATGCTCCTGCCGCGTCGGCGGCATCAGCGAAAGGGGCGGCTAGGGAAGCGACTTTGCCGCGCAAATCGTAGCGAATTACGGGCATACCGCTCTCACGCTCGACAATCAGTTTGGGAACGACACCGGCGGCAGGGACAAGAATGGGAACGACAACGTCAATCTTCTGCGCCGGTTTGAGTGATTCGGCAAGGGGTTGTCGCAGACCTTCGCGTACCACCGTTTGGATTGCGGTGTGATTGACATCTTTCGCATCTACGACCGTGAACTTCAGTCCTGACCAATCATAAGAAAGATCTTTCGGGTTCGGATTTTGCACAGTGAAATGCAAAACAAGCAGTTTCTCGTCGGCTTTCGGAACATAGGTGTTGTTGCCACTGGTGAACGGCACAACGCTGTATTCCGCGCTTCGGAGCGTGAAATTGATGGGGTACGACTTGCCCATGGTGTACGTTTTACCAAGGACGCCGAAATCACCGGGAAGTTGTGTTGTCCCAAGAACTATAGTTTCTGACTTTTTCGCGGCGGGCTTTTTCGCAGGTATGGGCTTGACAGGCTTCTTAGTCTGTGCGGCGCAAGGCGTGGCGTAGAGAAACGATGATAGCACGGCGGTTAAGCCGAACACGAGGGCGCAACCATAAGCGCGGTTACAAGGCTTTGATAGTAGCATTTTTCTTCTTTCTGTGGCTTCGCGGTCAACAAGATAGATTTCCGAACAACCGAGTATACTACGATACGAAGAAAATCGGAAATGTCGTGTGCATTGCCGATTGCGTTAGGGCGAATGCCCGCACGATCTTTCGTAAATATAGGCATTTCGCCTCATGTGCGCTCACGCTCCCTCCGCTAAAATAACGGTGTCACGGGAGACGGATAGTTTCCCCGCGCCTTAGGAGCGAACTATGGAACAACCGACACTGAATCAGGATTCGACCGCTTGGGTCGTTTTTACGCAGATTAGTTTTTTGATTGCGATGGCGGCGATGGTAGGCGGCATCTACTTTCTGCCGGTGCAATCGTGGATGCGCGGCTACTTGGCGATGGGTTTGTTTTTTGCCGTTTCCTCCACAATCGTGATGAGCAAAACCTTGCGCGACCGGCACGAATCGCGCAAAATCGTCAACAAAATACAGGAAGTCAAGACCGAGCGGATTCTGAAGGATTTTGAGTCGCGCTGACACGGGCTTTGAACGCCGCCATTTGCGCGACATAGCGGGCGTCCTCGCGGGCGGCTTTCCACTTGTCGTAAAAGATTCGCGCCGACTCGGCTTTCACAGGGTCTTCGGGAGAACGAGGAAGTTCGGCGCGACCGTGCGCCCCGCTTTGTCCCTTCTTGTCGTCGGGAACCGCGCCGTCGAACTTTTTGCCGCCTTTGTGGTTGGCGTAGCGGCGGGCGCGGGTGTAGCCCATCTGGAGGAACTTTCGCGCCATGTCCGCGCCGACAAAATCGCCCGCGTCAAGGTAGCCTTGAAACATCGCCCAAATCGCCTCGCTCGATTCGTGGGCGATTTCGGGC
>JACMIU010000435.1 GCA_014380985.1 Armatimonadota bacterium
CACTAATCGGCACGGTGTCGGCGCACGAACGCGGCGAACGCCCCGCCAACGATGCCAAGCAGTGCGAGTGGAGCGGTTCCGGCTTCGGGAACCGTAACCGCGCCCAAGCCCCGCGTTTGCCCGGTCATGTTATCTATTTGAGTACGGTATCCCGCTACCCGCGAAGCATAGTTTCCCAGCGGAACCGGGTCGCTACCAGTGATAATACGGCGCACCGTTCCCAGTTGAGGATTGTTTTCGTCAATATAAAAGTCGCCCCAAAGATTGCGGGCATCATAAATACCGCCGAGGACGTACTCGCTTGAGGTTTGCGTCCGATAAACAGCATCCACCGCAAGATTCACACCGGCGAGACGCCATTCGCCGTTTTGCTTGATAAACACACCGCCGCCCGAATCGCCGAAATGGGTATTGGCTTCGTCACTACCGATGTGCCGAGGATTCGGTGTGCCGTTGTCCAATGTCGCTTTGTCAAAGGTAGTGTAAAGCACCTGAGTGTTTTCCACGTTGGCTAAAATAGACTCTATCTGATTGCGTCCCCAGTTGAGGCGTTTGACATCATTGGGGGCAACCTCGCGTCGATTCCATCCATTCATAAACGTTCCGTTGTTCGTGGTGAACGGAGACGTGTGATCTTTGACGATACCGGTCGCGCCGATCATGACGACCTCTCTATCCACTTCGTTACCAAGAGAAGGATCAAACATCTTTGCGTAGGAGGTGAACGGTTGATCCACGCGAATCAACGTTAAATCGGAATTACCGATGCGCCGCGTTTCCAGTACCGAATGTAGCGTGCCACCGTAGGCGATTTCGTAGCCGTCGTTGTAGCCACCGGTGGTGTGATTTGCCCGCAAGGCCCAGTTGGGAGAGATAGGCCACGCCACGTTCGATGCCTTGTACGTGCCATCGGGAAAGGTCGCGTAACCGTTGGTTCCCCCGACGACGATACCGGCATATTGCAAGCCGACTTGGGCAAACTCGTTCTGGTTGCCCACCAGATTATAATCTTGATCTCCGTAGACCAAAATCGCATGGCTACTTGTTGGCACTACAATTGTAGCCAATAAAGCAATGCTAACAAGCAAGGAAAATTGAATCCGCATATTTTTATCCCTTCACGAACGGATGAATAACGTCATCTTACCATTTTTCCACTGCGAACAAACCGCATAGTGAAAAAATACCGTTGCAGGGACAAATGCTTTGACAATCCTCAAGCATCGGCGCGGCGAACCGTGTTCGTCGCGCCGGTGGCATAATCGGTTATTAAGCGTTCGGGTTGGTGATGCTTACCGTGCCGTTGTCGAACGCGGTTTCGTAACCGTAGGCGTCGCGGAAGAAGTCGAACGGTACGAACATTTCGCCGTCCTGAATCAGCGGCGCGGCGGTCAGTGTCACCGGCGTACCGGAAACGTCCACGTTGGGATCGCCGTCTACCACGGTCGCCGCATACGACGCGATGGTGGCGGTCGCGGTTTTGGTGGTGTTGTCGAAGGTCACGGAACCGCCGAGGACTTCTACCGTGTCACGGAGCGGGATGTAGTTCTTGTTGTTTTTCAGGAACGGTTCGCTGGCAAAATAGTATTCGCTACCGCCGATGTTGTAAGGCATAATTTTTTCTCCTGTGCATTAAAACGACGTTTGATACGCCGCTTGCTACAGCATTGTTCTACCCGAACCGCCCGTGTTTTATGCCACCATTATTTTGCCGAATCGCTGAACGGTACACGCGATGCTATTGGCGGCAGGACGCCCACGTCGAGGCGAGCCACGGTCTCCGCGAGCAACGCCCGCAAAACGGGGCTTGCCGTTTCCATCGCTTTCACAACCTCTTCGTGCGTGAGCGGCGATGGCGAAAGTCCCGCGCCGGGATTGGTCACGAGCGAGATTCCGGCATAGTGCAGTCCGGCTTCGCGGGCAAGGGTCGCTTCGGGAACCCCGGTCATTCCGGCGACATCCGCCCCCCACTGCGCGAACAGGCGCACTTCGGCGGGAGTTTCGTAGCGGGGTCCGTCACCGGCGAGATAGGTTCCGGTCGGGCGAAGCGGCGTGCCGAGCGCGGCGGCGGCTTCAATGACCACGGCGCGAACCGCGTCCGAATACGGGCGCGTAAAGTCGGTGTGGACGACAAGCCCGTTCTCGCCATCGAAAAACGTTTTATGCTCACGGTCGCGGGTGAAATCTATGAAATCGTCCAAAAGCACGAAGTCGCCGGGCGAAAGATCAAGGCGCATCGCCCCGACCGCCGTAGTCGCCAGCACCGCCCGAACGCCGAGACCGACCAGAGCGGCGATATTGGCGCGGTAGTTGATTTTATGCGGGGGCAATTTATGCCCCGCGCCGTGCCGGGCAAGAAACGCCAGCGGCTTGCCGCGAAGTGTGCCGAGCGTGGCGCGGGCGTCGCCGTAGCGCGTCGAGATGGTTACGGTTTCAGGGTCGGTGTCGAACGGTAACGCTTTGACACCGGTTCCCCCGATTATAGCGATGGGATAATTTAACATGAAGTGATGATTAGACGCGCCGACGCCCTAAACGGTTACGTTCCGTTTCCGCCAAGATTCAAGCCGTGCTTCGCAGTAATCGTAGAACTCGCCGACCGGCGTTCGGCGGTGCGACAGTCCGAGCGGTGCGAAGGGGCGACCGAGCAGGTACGCGAGGTGTGCCTCGGCGGCGCACTGATCGTAGCGGCGGTCTACTGCGAGTAGATGCCGCAGGGACGAATCGGGGACGCGCCCGGTTTCGTCCGCCGACAGATAGGCGATTTCTCCGGCGTCGGCGGGCAGAAGGTTCAAATCGGGCAGTTGATTGGCGATGACTTCGGCTAATGCGTGGTCGGAACCGCCGAACACCGGCACGTACTTTTCAATCGTGTCCAAAGCGTCGGCTAAAAACGCGCCGATACCCGCGCCAAAACCGTGTACCATGCCGGTTAGCACAATGCAAGCGTCATCGGACGTGCCGCAACCACGCCGGTGACGCACATACAGGTATGAAGTCTCGTCGGTGTCCGCGCCGGAATCGGCGACAATTACGCCGGTATCACGCAGTTTTTGTATCACCTCGGCATCGTGGTTTTCGTGCGCGAGTTTGTCGGCATTTTCCCCCGCCGCTTCCATCGCCTCAAGGTTCACCAGATACGATACGCCGCCGCCGATAATCACGCCGTACTTTTCCTCGGCGGTCACGCGAACATCGGCATCGTCGCGCAGTGCGCCGAGGTACAATCCACGCAAAACGTCCTTCCCGCTCACCGGGGGCAAAAAGAGCAACGTTCCCATGCCGAGAAGCGGAACCCCATCATCATCAACGAGCAGGGCAAACTCCTCGCCGCCGAGGACGCGGTTGACGTATTCGGTAACGCCGTCCATCAGTCGCTGACGTTCGAGGCGCACCGCGTCCGGCGCGAGGCGAAGCGCGGCGCAAATATCGTCCATCGTAGTGTTGGCATACCTCGCTCCGCGAAACGCGCCATGTCCTTCGTGCGCGTGTCCGGCGATGCTCTGAACAAGAATATTGCGCTCGTTCGCCCAAGACGTTCGCATCGTGACGCGGGAATCGAGTTCGGCGAAGTCGGTTTGGATCAAGGCGTCGGGGGCAACTTCCGAAACGACGGGGCGGGCGGAACGAACCACCGTGCGCGGCACAAAAGGCGTAGGCATAGTGTGCAGTATACCGGAGATCGGGGGTGTTTGGCGAACGAAGGCTCCCCCTGCGCGGCATTCGCCCTCAGACGCGGGGCGAATGCCCCGCGGGACTTTCCCGTCCCGCGTTACCCTGTTGGCTTCCGGCTTGCTGTTGCATCATCTCTTGCTGGTGCTGTTGCTCGCCGTGGTGTGCCACCGCTTGTCCCTGCATCAACACGCCCGCAATCGGTTCGCGCTCTTTCGGCGGGTCTTCCGGGGCGGTTGCCAAAATATCGCCGGTGAGCGTGTCCCATTCGGCTTCGGCGGGCGTCGGGGGTTGCACCGGGTTTTGCTCCGACCTTTGCCCTTGCAAGCCGATACCCGATTGGGACTGCGACTGGGATTGCGACTGCTTGCCGCTCCCGCTTTGCGTTTGCGATTGAAACTGCGCCTGCATCGAACGCGACAAAACCCACGTATCTTTCGAGCCGCCGCCCTGCGACGAGTTGACCACATACGAGCCTTCTACCAGCGCGACGCGGGTCAAGCCGCCGGGGATGATCGTCACGCCGTCGGGCCCCGTTAAAATATACGGGCGCAGGTCAACGCGGCGCGGAACCATGCCGACATCTTTCACGAAGCACGGTGCGGACGATAGTTCGATCACCGGTTGCGCCAGATAATTGCGCGGGTTTTCCTTGATGCGCTCGGCGAAGTCGGCGAGTTCTTCCTTGCTCGCTTGCGTACCAATCAGCATTCCGTAGCCGCCCGACTCGTTCGCCGCTTTCACGACCAACTTCGACAGATTTGCCAGAATGTACTCGCGCTCTTTGTCGTCCCACGCGCAGTACGTTTCGATGTTCGGCAGAATCGCGTCCTCACCCAGATAGTATTTGATTATTTCTGGCACGTATTTGTAGATAACTTTGTCGTCGGCGATTCCGGTTCCAATCGTGTTCGCCAGCGCGACGTTGCCCGCCGCGTATGCCCGCATCAAGCCGCGAACGCCGAGTGCGGAGTCTTTGCGGAACGTTTCCGGGTCTAAAAAGTCGTCGTCTATGCGCCGATAGATCACGTCAACGCGGTGCGCTCCCCGCGTGGTTTTCATGTACACCATGTCGTTTTCGACAAACAAGTCGTTGCCCTGCACCAGTTCGATGCCCATTTGTTGCGCCAAGTATGCGTGTTCAAAATACGCCGAGTTGAACACGCCGGGCGTCAGAAGCACCACCACCGCGCTATGACGGCGTGGCGAAATGCCGCGCAGGTTGTCGAGCAGGACCGTGGTGTAGTGATCTACGGGGCGGACGGGATACTGGCTAAATAATTGCGGAAAGATGCGCGTCAGAATCACGCGGTTTTCCAGAACATACGACACGCCGGACGGAGTACGCAGGTTATCTTCCAGCACACACCAGTTCCCGGCGTTGTCGCGGATAAGATCGGTTCCGCAAATATGAACATGGATATTTTTCGGCACAGGACACCCAATAAACTCGCGCCGGTAATGCGCCGCCGACTCGATGATTTCCGCCGGAATAATGTCGTCCTTCAGGATTTTGCAGTCCACCGAATATAAATCGTGCAGAAACAGGTTCAGCGCGTTGATACGCTGGGTTAAGCCGCGTTCAATGACCGCCCATTCGTCCGACGGAACGATGCGCGGAACCAAATCAATCGGAATCGTGCGCTCCACGCCTTTCGCGTCACCGTAAACCGTGAAGGTGACGCCCTGATTCATCAGCATCGTGTCGGCAATTCCGACGCGGCGGGCGAACTCTTCGGGCGTGATTTGATTCAAGCGTTCCACCAAGGCGCGGCAGTGCGCTTGCGGCACGAGGTTCGCGGGATCGCGGAACATTTCGTCAAAGGCGTCCCCATAGTGTCCGCGTTCGATTCCTTCGCGGTAGGCGGAAAACAGGCTCATGCGGAGTGGCTTTTTACTCCTTGATTCGGTCGATTTCGGGGACGGGGCATAGGCGATTGTACAGTATAGGGAGCGGAGGCGTCAAGCGGTGCGGTTTCCCGAAAAAAGGCGGTTGACGAACGGGCAAGTTGGGGTACAGTTTGGTATCGCGGCGCGAGCAATACCGCGCCGACGCAACACGCTCCACAGAAGGAAAACAAACATGGCATTTATCACGACCCGCGACGACAACAAACTGTACTACAAAGACTGGGGAACCGGACGCCCGGTGATTCTGATTCACGGCTGGCCCCTGAACGCTGATGGCTTCGATGACGCGGCAATCGCGCTCGCCGACGCGGGCTACCGCGCTATCTCGTATGACCGGCGCGGGTTCGGTCGCTCCGACCAACCGTGGGACGGCTACAACTACGACACGCTCGCCGACGATTTAGCCGACGTGTTCGCCGCGACTGGCGCGAAAGATGCCACGATTGTCGGCTTTTCGATGGGCGGCGGCGAAGTGGCGCGGTATTTGTCGCGCTACTCCGGCAAGGACGTTTCGCAAGCGGTGCTTATCGGGTCGGTCGTGCCGTATATGTTGAAAACGCCGGACAACCCCAACGGTGTTCCGCAGGAAATGTTCGACCAGATGACCGCCGGGATGAAGGAAGACCGCGCCAAGTTCTTCGCCGGGTTTTTCCGCGATTTTTACGGCGTCAGTTTGGTGTCGCACCCGGTCAGCGACGAAGTTCTGGATAACTCGCTGAATATCGCCATGACGGCAAGCCTGAAAGCCACGCTCGACTGCGCCAAAGCGTTCGCTACCACGGACTTCCGCCCCGACCTGCCCGCGTTCACCGTGCCGACGCTCCTCATCCACGGAACCGCCGACAAAACCGTGCCGATTGACGCGACCGCCCGCGAAGCCGTGAAGGCGATTCCGAACGCGACTTTGCTGGAATACGACGGCGCACCGCACGGCTTGTTCGCCACGCACAAGGGGCGGATGATTAGCGATTTGCTGGCGTTCTTGAAGTCGTAGCGTTCCGTATGCGGGGATATTCCATCCCCGCTTTGCTACTCCTTCGGCGGCGCATTCCCAACCTCGCCCCGGTCTTCGGCGGGCGTCAGCATATGAAGTGTCGCCGGGTCGGCAAGGTCAATGAACAACACGCCGTTTAGGTGGTCTACCTCGTGGAGCAAAATCCGCGCTTCAAAATCTTTCGCCTTGAACTGCACGTGTTTGCCGTCCGGCTCCTGCGCTTTGATCACGATTTCACTGGCGCGGCGCACCACTCCGCGCAAACCGGGAATCGAAAGGCAACCCTCTTCCGGCTCGAACTGATCGCCTTTTTTCTTGATAATGGTGGGGTTCAAAAGGGTACGGAAACCGTCACCGGCATCGTAAACGAGTAGCCGGATCGAGCGATTGACCTGCGGCGCGGCAAGCCCAACGCCGTGCGCGGAATACATAATCTCGCGCATTTCGGCAATCAGTGTGGTCAGCGTGGGGTCGGCGAAGTCGGTCACGGGTTCGGCGACGCGGCGCAGAATCTCCCAACCGGGCGTGTCGCCGTACTTGACGACAGGCGTATCGTCGAAAACAATTCCATCGTATTTATCGGCAAGCGCGTCGGCTTTGCCGGGGGCAGTAGCGGGTGAGGACATAAAACGTATTTTACCGACGAAAATTGTATCACGCGAGAATCAGTTTAGCGAACGGGAACTTACGAATTATTTTTCGTGTATAATAAAACGTACAATATGATTCGTGATAAAACAATACGCCGATGCGTCGGTGTGGCAATCGCTCTCTGGGGAATGGGGAATACGCAAGCGGCGCAAGCGCAGGAAGAACCGCTGACGTTGCGCGAGGTGCTTGCGGGCGTGGAGCGCACGTACCCCCGGATTTTAGGTGCGCAAGCCGACCGGCAGGCGGCGACGGCGCGGCGCGTGTCGCGGCAGGGGGCGTTCGACCTGAA
>JACMIU010000436.1 GCA_014380985.1 Armatimonadota bacterium
AGGGCGCGTGCTGAAGGCACTCGCTGACCCGAACCGCCGCCGCATCATGGAACTTTTGGCGCAGGCGGAAATCACTTGCGAGATCGGTATTAATTGTACGCGCATTACCGAACAACTCACGGTGTCGCAACCGACGGTTTCCCATCACATGAAGGAACTCGCCGCTGCGAATTTGCTCACCATGACCCCGCACGGCACGGCGTCGGTTTTGTCTCTGCGCCGCGATACGCTCGAAGCCGTGTTTGCCACGTTACGCGAACGCTTTCGCCTTCCCCCAAAGTAATCTGTCTCGAAGTGGAACTTTGATTCATACATAGACTATCATATATATCGATTATGGTGAATATAAGTCACCGGAACGATAGAAGGAAACGAAACGATGAAACGTATGGATGACAAGGTGATATTGGTAACGGGCGCGACTTCGGGAATCGGCGCGGCGACCGCGATTCTGCTGGCGCAAGAAGGCGCGAAAGTAGTTGTGTCGGGGCGGCGCGAGTCCGAGGGGCAGGCAATCGTGAAGGTCATTACCGACGCGGGCGGCACGGCAACGTTTGTTCGGGCAGACGTGTCACAAGAAGCCGATGTGAAAAGTTTGGTGGCGCAAACGGTGGCGACTTACGGGCGTTTGGATGGCGCGTTCAACAACGCAGGGGTGTCAGGCACGTTTGGCGCGACGGTCGAGTCGGACGAAGCGACGTGGGAACACATTATCAGCATCAATTTGAAAGGGGTGTGGCTGTCGCTCAAGCACCAGTTACCGGCACTCATCGCGTCCGGCGGCGGTTCGGTGGTGATAAACAGCTCCGCGGTCGGGTCGGTCGGTGTGCCGAACACGGCGATTTATTCGGCAAGCAAGGGCGGGGTGGATGCAATGGCGAGGTCGGTTGCCGTCGAAGTCGCCGCGCAAGGGGTGCGGGTCAACGTCGTGTCGCCGGGCCCGATCGCCACTGACATGGCGGAACGATTGTTCGGTTCCGAAGAAAACTTCACGGAATATTTTGCGCCACAGGTTCCGCTCGGTCGCGTCGGCAGATCGGATGAGATCGCCGAAACCGTGTTGTTTTTACTCTCCCCCGCTTCGGGCTACATCACCGGTCAGGTACTTATAGCGGACGGGGGCTTCTCGGCGAAATAAACACGTGAACATGGGCGCGAACGGTAACTGCTGTTCGCGCCTATTTTTTTGTGAGCGTCATCCGAATGCGTTTAAAAGTGTTTTGTTTCAGGTACAGTACAGAAAGCGGGCAATACAACCGGCGTAATGCCGCCCGCATGACTCACAAAATGTATGCAGACACCCTGCTGTTCGGAAGGAACAAACGATGAAACGATTTTTAACCGCCGCTATTGTGGCAATGTTCGCCGTGACCGGATCCGCGTTCGCACAGGACGACTCGATGAAGGACGGCAAAACAATGACCGACGACAAGCAGATGAACAAGCCTATGATGATGTCGTCTATGTCCGGCGAGGATATGATGAAGGCGCAATGGGCGTTCTTCAATGCCGATAAGCGCGAAGTCTCCCGCTTCAAGGCGAAGGGCTTCTCGGAACTGGAGTTCCGCGGCATCGCCAATATCGCCTACGAATCGGGAACCTCGACCGACTACGTGGCTCGACAGGTCAAGGAAGTCGGACGACCGTTCAACTTCGTCGCGGCGCAACTCGGCGTTCCGACCGGCTACATCTACCGTGAAATCCCCGGCTTCGGCGCGGCGAACATGAGCGAAATGATGGGCGGCATGAGCATGGACAAGCCGATGGACAAACCGGTGATGGATGACAAATCCACGATGAACAAAGCGGCGGGAACTGTGGTTGATGTCGCCGTGGCGGATCCGAGCCTGACCACGCTGGTTGCCGCTATCAAAGCCGCCGGCTTGGTGGACACGCTGAACGGATCGGGTCCCTTCACCATCTTCGCGCCGAGCAACGAGGCGTTCGCCAAACTGCCCGCCGGTGCGCTCGAAGACTTGCTGAAGCCGGAAAACAAAGAAAAATTGGTGAGCATCCTTACGTATCACGTGGTTCCAGGTAATATCATGGCGAAAGACGTGATGAGCATGGCGAATCCGTCCATGCCGACCACGGTGAACGGCAAGCAACTCACGGTGAAAACCACGGCTCCGGTGATGATCAACAACGCGGGCTTGGTGAAGGCGGATATTGCCGCGTCCAATGGCGTGATTCACATCATTGACACCGTGCTGATGCCGGAAATGTAGAGCCGTTCGGGCAAAACGAAGTTTTCGCCCAGAATACGTACCCTAAGCGGGCGGGGCAATCGCCCCGCTCGCTTTTGCGTTTTCACAAGGAAGTAAGAATGATAATCGAAAATAAACAAGAGCGTACCGGCGTCGTTACTTTCAAGGGCAAACCGGTGACGCTTGCCGGGCGCGAACTGACCGTCGGGGACGCGGCTCCTGATGTGGCATTGGTCGCGGCGAATCTTTCCGATGTGTTGCCCCTTGCTTCTTCCGAAGGCACGGCGCGGCTTTTCGTGATCGTGCCGAGCGTGGATACGTCGGTTTGCTCGATGGAATCGAAGAAGTTCTCCGAGGCACTCAAAGCGTTCCCCGCCGATGCCCCGGTGACAACATTTGTGGTATCGGTGGATTTGCCATTCGCGCAAAAGCGATGGTGCGGCGCGGAGGGCGTGGACAATCTGCGACTGCTTTCCGATTACCGGGGGTTACCGTGGGGCAATGCGTGGGGTTTGACAATCAAAGAGATGTCCCTGCTCGCCCGCGCCGTGTACGTCGTTGATAAAAGCGGGCGCGTGACGTACCGCGAAATCGTCGGCGAGGTCGCGCAGGAACCGGATTATGCGGCGGCAATCGCCGCGCTAAAAGCGGCAAGTGTTTAACGCTGTGAGCGCAAGAAAGTATATCACTGTTCAATCGCTATCAATGGCGCACCGGAAGTTATCGCGCCCTGCACCGGTTCCACGACGATCCGCCCGCCGTCCACGTGTGTCACCTGAACCGACGCGTTCGCTTCCAGAAAGTCACCTTCCGTGATCACGTTTAACCGGGTTCCATCGGACAGTTCTGCCATTCCCGACGGGCGAAGCGCGGTCAGCGTTGTGCCGGTTTGCCCCGGCAGGATCACCGCCGGCGCGGCGGTATCAAAACTTCCTATGTTCGCTTGGCGCATTTCCCGCGTTATCTGTTTCCATAAGGGAGATTTCGGCAGGTAGGCGAAGAACGCGACGATAGCAACGATTGTCAATGCGCCCGCGACCGGGAGTGCGAACACCGTGTTGTGGGTGCCGCCCAGCGCGGTGAACATTCCAAGTGACAGGGCGAGCAGTCCGCCGATTGCCGCGACTCCCCCGCCCGGAAACACGTGCGTTTCCAAAAGCAGTAGCCCAACGCCGACGAGCATCAGCACCACGCCGACCCATCCGCCCGTGCCTTCCGACACGTGCGCGGCGAACACTACCCCGACCGCAAGCACACCGAGCGTCCCCATCCACTCCCACGTTTTCGGCGTCAGCAAATCCACGAAGAGCAGGAAGCACCCGGCGAATAGCAGCAGAATCGTTATCCACGGGTTGATAACGCCGTGCGCGATGGTTTCCCAAAGCGCACCGACGCCGGATGCGGGCGCGGCATTACCAGCCGCGCCCTGCGCCCGCGCCGTCGCAACACCCGCGAAATGTAGTGCCATTCCTGCGAAAAAGCGGATTGCTCGAAACACGCGCTATCCTTCCTGCCCGGTCGCCGCGAACGGGTCGGTGGTCACGTATTTTTGCAAACGCCGTTCGGTGTTGAACGCCACCGCTTGCGTGTACCAGATAGCTCCCAGCGCGACATTGTTGAGTAGTCGCCCAACACGCAGTTTCAGACGTGCAAAAAAGCCAAGCCGGTTTTCCGCGACAACCTCCTGCACTTTCGGCGCGAGCTCGTGCCAAATATCCAAAACCGGTTCGCGGCGCACGACTTTGCCATGCAAAAAATCAAGCATGGTTTCGAGTGCCTTTGCTTCCCGCGCACACGCCGGGCAAGACGCCACGTGCGCCGCGACTTCGTTTCGCCGTTTGTTGTCAAGGCTTCCCTCGACGTATTCGCTCAAAAGATCCTGTGCGTCCTGACACGGTGTCGCCTCCTGATTGTGGCGCGGTGACGTCAATTTTTGTGCGTCCAGCGCGACTTGTCGGTTCATTATCCGATACCCCCTTCTATCAAGTCCAGATACGGCTGGAACCGTTTTTTGAACGCGAGACGCGCCCGGTGTATTTTAGATTTCACATTCACTATCGAAAGTTCCGTGACTTGCGAGATTTCGTCATACGACAATTGCTCAAAGTCGCGCAGGACCAGCAGCATCCGCGCTTCGGTCGGCATGGTGGACAAAACATCCTCCACCGCCCGTTGCAGTTCGCGCACCTCCACCATCTTGCCTACATTGAAGCCCGTGTCAACCAGTTCGACGTTGGCGTTTTCGTCCTGCGATTCTTGAAGCGACTCTTCTTCTATAACGTTCTTGTGCCGGATATAGTTCAAGCAAGTGTGCCGCGCAATGGTGTAGAGCCATGTCGAAACCTTGCTGTCGCCGCGAAATGTCGGCATCGCCCGCAGTGCTTTGAGGAACACATCCTGCGTCAGGTCGTAGGCTTCTTCGCCGCGTACCATGCGCGTCACCATCGAAAAAATCGGCGTTTGATACTTCTTGAACAGCGTTTCAAACGCCTTCGGGTCGCCTGCGAGGTGCGCCCGCACGAGCAGAAAATCCGGGTCGGCAGGACGTCCGGTCGGCGCGAAGTCGGACGGCTTATCGTCTTTCGCGCCAAAAAGCGACCAACCCCGACGCGGCGACTCCGTAGGCGTAATCGCCCCGGAAAAGACCGTACCGGCATCTTGTTTTCCCGTCATGGCTACCGTCATCGTTTTGGTTCTTTTGCGCCTACGCCGCGTGCGAAACCGGCACGGGCTTGTCCTTCTTGTTTACTGTGACACGCCGGTAGCCCCATCGGTTGCGCCCGCGAGAAGAAAAGTTTTCCGTTTGACACCGTAGCCCCGGTTGCCTATACTGTAGTCGGCAACCAAGCCCAAAAGGAGAATCGTTTATCTGTGCTTTACCTACCCGTTTGCCTGTCGCTCGCGCTTGTCGCCGGGCTGTCCGCACCCATTTCCGCCCGCGACGATAAACCGCTCGCCACCAACGTTGTTATTTATCCGAACGAAGGGCTTGCCGTCGCCGATAAAACCGATTCCTACATTCCGGCGCAAACTCGCGTCGCCGTGCTACCGGCGGTAGACCGCACCGGCGAACGCGCCGAGAACCGCCGACAGGCGCAGGCGAAAGCCGTGTACGAGAACATGATCGAGCAGTTCACGAAAAGCGGCTTCGTGGTTGTGCCGCAAGCCGAAGTAAACGCGGCAATTTCCGAGGCAGGAATGGATTTGAACGACGAGGAAGCGTACCGCCGCGACAATTTTATCGCCGTAGCGGGCGCGGTGAACGCGGATTTGGTGATTTTCGCCGCCGTGACTGACGCCAGTCAAGGCACTAAGTCAGGCGTATTCAACGCGGGCGAAAAAGAAGGCAAGGCTCGCGTGAAGTTTTGGCTTCTGGACGCGAAGAAGAAAAAGGCTATCTACAGCGCGGTGATTAAAGAAGGCAAGGCGGGCGGCGCGAGCAAACTGTTCGCCACGAACGAGGGGAGCAACCGGCAAATCAACGCGGCGGGCAACGCGGTCAAGGAACTGCTGGAACCGTTTTTGAAGCCGTATGCTCCCGCGAAAAAATAGCGTGTAACAACTATCGGCAAGGCGCGGCGAACCATTACCCGGTTCGCCGCGTTTTTTTTCGTGATACCGTTCCTCCGTCGTGCGTTTATTCGTGTCGGCGTCGACGGGCGATAGTGACCGTGCCGCCAAGTAGTACCGGTGCGAGAAGTGCGAACGTCCCAGACTTAGACACAGCGACCGCGTTCTGAGTTAGCGAAACCGTGACCGGCGTCGTGTCGAACGAATAGCCGTCGCCGCCCGTGCCGGCAATGAAGTCCATCGTGTCGCCCGCCACAAGGCTTACCGTGTCGTTAAAAGTGGGGCAGGTTTAGTGATTCCGTGAGCCCCGCCGCCGACCCAACTAAGTTACCGGTTTCGGTGTGAAGGCGTCCGGGGTTGCCGAGGCAAATCGCCATCGCCCACGCTTCGCTTTGGGCGCGAAACTCGGCGAGTGCTTCCTCGTAGCGGCGTCGTAGTCGTCGTGTTCATAGGCGACGGTTCCCAGTTCGAGTAGGGCGTTCGCGGTGTAGTAACGGTCGCCGATTTCGCGGTGCAGCCGGAGCGCGGTTTCGAGATGGGTTTGCGCTTCCTTGACCCGCGCCACGCGAACGAGTCCACTGCCGACGAAATGATGCGCTTGCGCGGTTGCCCGCTTGTCGCCGAGCGGTTCCGCAAGCCGCAGTGCTTTTTCGCAAAAGCGCAACGATTCGGCGTTGTTGCCCTTCATTTCGTACACCGTGCTGAATCCGAGCAGCAGGCGTGATTCGCACAGGGCATCTCCTGCCGTCTGGTAGAGGGTTCGCGCCCGCTCCGTTAGTTCGAGAACGCGGGGGATGTCGTTATCCTTGTACAGAACGCACGACGCGATGCCATGCAACACCCTGCCGGTCGCCAGCGTATCGCCGAGCGACTCGGACAGGGCAAAGGCGGTTTCGTGATGCGCTTGTGACGCGGCGTAATCGTTGACGTTGTAGGCAAGCGAACCGGCGCAGTGGTTCGCTTCCCGCAGTAAAGCGGATTCTATGAGGACGGCTTGCGCCAGCGCGTTTGCCATGCGGTCGTAGGCTTCGCGGCTATGCCCCCGCGCTTCCCAAAACGGCTTGAGTGCGACGCAAAGACGCAGGGTGCTTTCGGCATCGCGCTTTGCGAAGTCAAGCGCGGCGCGGAAGTTCGGCAGGGCTTCGCCGAGCGAATGAAGCGCGAAGCCTACGGCGGGCGCGCAGTGGCGTTCGCCGGTTCCATTCCCAACGCGACCCCGACGCGCCGCGACAACCCGGCGGCTTCGGTGGCATCGGACAGTGAGACGAAACGCACCGTTTTTGTACCGCGCACTTCTTCCAGCGACTGCGTGACAAAGCGCGTTTTGCCCACTCCCCGGTTCCGGTCACGGTAATCAGGCGGTTGGTGGCGTCCATCAAAAGCGCGGCAAGGGTTTCGCGTTCGGTTTCGCGCCCGATGTACCGGGTGAGGTAAACCGGCAACCGTTCGCGGGGGTCACGCGGGGCGGGCGGCAATGTTATCGCCGGGGACGGCTCCGCGACCGCGACACGCCCCGACTGCGCCAGCCGGTCGTGCGCGTCGGTCAACCGTTCACGCTCCCGCAGCACCCAATCGTCGTAAAATGTGGGAGGCAGCTCCCCTGCCGCGAACAGTTGCCGCACCGTTTCCGTGTCTCCGCGCCGTGCCGCCCGCTCGAACGCCGCAACACCGGTGGTCACGGCGTCCGCGCAAAGCGTCACCGAGTCGCGGGTTGCCAGCAGTATTGTGCCGGTCGGGGTTCCGGTCGGTTCCAACACCCGGCGCAAAGCGGCAAGGGCGACGCGAAGCGAACGGCGACCGTCCTCAAGCGCGGCATCCTCCCAAAGTCGGTCAATCAGCACCTCAGGGCGAGAAGCGCGAGAAGTACCGCCGCTTTCTGCGTGGAAAAGCGGCGTACCGGTAGCTCAACGTCCTCGGCGAAGCGCACCGTCACCTCGCCAAAAAGTTGAATATGGATTTTCCCGCGCTCATACGTACATTTTAACACCGAAACGCTTCTTTTTCTGCCGCGCACATTATCTGTTTCAAAAAAAACGAATACCGGGTATGCTACGCTTACGCCCACCGAATAAGAAAAAGGGCAGGAGAACTATTTTTTCATGGCAACCTATCAAGTTCGTTACTGGTTTGAAACCAGTTCCCGCGACAAGTCCGGCGAGCAAGTTTCGGAAATCATCGAGGCGGACACGCCGCACGCCGTCGCCAAGCGCGTCGAAGACTTCATGTCGAAAATCTCGTTTGTGATTACGCCATCGTTCGGACCCGCCACCAACGGCATCGTGGTCATCAACACCTCCCATGTGCGGTATGTGGAAGTCATGCCGAGTACCACACCCGGCGCAACCCCGACCGGCTACGCGACCGAGACGATGGATTTGAAGTAGAGCGGAAACGATTGTGCCGGTGCGGGGCGTAAACAATAGAATGCCCAAAAGTAAACGCCGCTTCGCACCGTCGCTGATCGTGTTCTCGCTGGTGCTAATCGGCGCGGCGTGGACAGCTATCGGGGCGCCTCGCTCCCCCGCCCCGGTCACCGCCCCCGCCGCACTGGTCGCTACGCGGGGCAACGTCGCGCCCGACGACCCGCGCCGCGTTCTGATCGTTTACAACGCGCAGTCGCCGGAGTCGGAGGAACTCGCCCGCCGCTACGCGCAGGAGCGCAACGTTCCCGAAACCAACCTTGTCGGACTGCTCTGCCCCGATACCGATGAAATCCGCCGTTCCGAGTATGAAAGCACGATTCTGCCGTATATCCGCGAACGTGCCGCGAGTGACCCCCAAATCGCCTATATCGTGCTGATGCGCGGGATTCCGTTCCGGTTCCGCGACTGGGGCAACTTCGGCGGTTACGCGGTGGATTCGGTGCTGGCGACGTGCTTGATGACCCTGCCCCCGCCCGACGCGCCTAACGCGCCACTCGCCGGAATGGTGAAAGCCGCGCCGGAGCGACGCTTAGGCAATCCGTACTTCGGCGCGAACGAACGCTTTAGCCGCGAACGCTTCGGCGGAATGCTTCTCGTCTGCCGCTTAGACGGAACAACAGTCGCCGATGCGTTTCGCCCGGTGGAATCGGCGCGAAACGCGAAGCCGGTTTCTGGCATCTTCTACCTGCGCGATTCGTTTTGTATGAGCATGGCTCCCTGCAACGCCGTGCTAAACCAGAAATCGCTCGACACCGAGTACGTGACGCCCGCGAACAACCCGCTCGCCCCGCGCTACGAAGGGACGCAAGGCGCGTACATGGCGCACTGGGGCGCGGGTCCGCACGACACGCAGTATTCCGACGCCGAGTTTGGCAAATTGCGCTTTTCGCCGGGCGGGATTTGCGATCTCACATGGTCGTCAAGCGCGATGCACCTGCGAAACCCGAAGGCAAAAGCGGGCATCAACCTGCTCACATCATATGCAGGCGCGGCGGGGGCGCACGGCTTTGTCTCGGAGCCGTACTGCGACTCGGTATCGCGTTCCGAAATCGTATTAGAGCGGTACACGCGGGGGCATAACATCGCCGAATCGTTCTACATGGGATCGCCCTACCTGCACTGGAAAGACGTGGTGCTGGGCGATCCGCTTTGTGCGCCGTATGCCGACAAGCGCGAAGTAGCCGTACAATAAATAATCCCGCTTCCCACTTGGGCAGGCGGGATTATTTGTGCATCTTGGCCGGTTTAACCGGTAGCCGAAGCACGGGCGTCGCGGAACGCGGGAACCAGCACCACGCGCCACAAGAGGAACGCCGCGACCGCGATCCACAGCACCGACCAGACTACCGCGGGTATCATCGTCATGGCTTGCATATTGCCCGCGTCGCTTTGCGTCACGCCGCTTGCCGACAACGAAAAGAGCGTATGCAGGTCGAACAGCGCGTTCAAAATACACTGCACACCGATAAACGACGCCGCGAATACCGCCGAGCGTTCGGGCATTTTCAGCCCGGCGAAAATCAGTCCGCCGCCAATCACCGCGCCCGCCCCGATGGTGAGCGGCAGGTTGGCAAGCGTGTCCAAGTTCGAGGCGCGGGCGAAGCAGAGCGTGAGCAACGCCACAATCGTGCCGGTTCCGAGGAGCAGATGCCGACCGGGAACGCCCCGGCGAAGCGCGGCAATCAGCAACGCCCCGAACAACGTCGCGCCTAAGTAGCCCGCCGACGATGTGACGATGCCGATTCCGCCCGACGACCACGTGACGCCGGAGCCGTCGGGTCGAATCACCAAAGACGCGACGTGTCCGCCGGTTAGAATCGCGGCTAAGGCGTGGCTACCCTCGTGGATAAACGTGACCAACAAGCGAATCGGGTAGGTCAGGAACGACAGATACGGCACGAAATACAGCCCCACCGTGATTAGCGCGGCGATAATCAGATGTTGCAAAGACCGCACACCGGGCAGGTTCGTATCACGGTCAACAGATGGCTTCGGGTAGGACATGAAAATAGTTGCTCTCCACCTAATATATACCCGGTTTCGGCGACGCCCGGTTCCCGCCCCGGTCGCACCCGGTTAGAACAACGTCGGTTGCGTCGCCGCGCTTTGCCGTG
>JACMIU010000437.1 GCA_014380985.1 Armatimonadota bacterium
ATCCCATACGGCACGGAAGCAGGTTCCGTGAATGTCGGTAGGTTCGCGTCGCCGGAGAACAGAAACGCCCCGCCATCGGGACGGTTCGCGGCAAGCAGGGTACGCGGCGAACCGCCGACGCGCACGGTTCGCGCCTCGTTGTGCCAACCCTGTGGCATTTGCACGGTGAACGCGCCCTCGGCAACGTCGCCGACCGTGATCCATTCCTGCGTCTGCATCGTGGTTTCCTTTCGCGTCGCCTACGGCTTGATTTTCGCTTCCTCGTAATCGTCGGGGTTGACGTTCGCAACGCGGCGCAGATCGTTTAAGTCGGTGGTGCTGGACGTGCCGATATACTTGCCGGTGTTTTTGTTGACAAAATATCGCTGATGGCTGTTGTCCACCTGATACGTTTTACCGCCCGTGACCACGGTGTTTTCCTCGGTGATGTAGTTCAAAAACCGACGCTGTGTGTTGTCGCTTTGCGCTTGCTGGGCGTACCATTTTTTCATGGAGGCGTCGCCCGCGTCCGAAATGGCTTGCATTCGCAGGTCGTGTTGGCGGTTGCTCGCGTTCCACGATGCCAACTGATTCGCGTGATCCTGCCGCAGTTGCGCCATTCGCGCCTCATGCCGTTGCTGTTGCTGTGCCACCCACGATTTGCTAAACGTGACGGATTTTCGCATCTTCTCTATAGCGGGCAGGTAGTCATTCGGATTGCCGGACGTAGCGACACCGGCGACATCGGTAATCCAAACGGTTTGTATGCCGAGCGTTGCGCCGCTGACGACGCCGTGCATCGGCTTCCCTTTATCGGTGTAATCGAAATAGACCAGCGTAGTTGTCGTCGTCTGGTTCCGTCCGCTCTTTTGCGCGGATTCTTCCGAGTACCGCTGAAGTGCCGGATTCGGTTTCGCGCCTATCAGCCGAAAGCCGGGCATTTTGCCGAACTTCTTTCGCACGTATTCAGTAAAATAGTCGTCGGCGGGAATGTATTCGCTCCAACCCATGAGCGGATTTTGCGGGAGACCACTATTCTCGTTCATGTACTGCGTAGGAACGGTGAAACCCTGTTGGCGCGGGTCTCCATAAAACAACACGGTTTTGCTGTCGGGGCTGAGGGACGTGACCACGGGACGGTACAATTCGTAGACACGGGCAAGGTAGGCTTGACTGCGCCACCCGGCGGGCGTTTTCGCGGTGAACGCTTTTTCCACCGGATCGGTCAGCGTAACTACCCCGCCGGTGACGGGGGCGCGTTTCGCGCTCTTCGCGGTCGGCTTTTTGCCTTGCGCTTGCGCGGGCGACTGCGCCGTAGCGGCAACCAACAGAACGATAGCAAGGGCTATACTTAAACGATTCGACAGTATCAACGTCAGTTCTCCATTTACAGTATTTTGAATCGAGCCGTGACACGGCACGGCGATTCAAGCATTGAAGAATATCTACCACATAAACCGTAAAAATACCGGAAAAAGCAAGGCGAGCGTGTAGTAATTCACATGCTCGCCGTGCTTCCCCCGCTTCCTACGCCGCTTTTTGTTGTGTCGGCGCGGCAGACACGGCTTCGACAAGAGGGTTCGGCGTGTCGGTTGCCGGTTTGCCCGACAGCGACGAGGGTGCGTTTAGGTTTGCGCCGTGGTCAATGCCGACGCCGAGACGCCCAACGAGTTCGCCGCCGAGCCACGCGGCGAATCCGCCGACGCCGACCGCGAGAAACGACAGCACGATGGCGGCAACGCCCGGTGCGCCGGGGTCGCCGCTAAACCGAAGCCACCACGAAATACCGAATAGCGCGAGTTGTGCCGAGTTTGCCGTGCCGTGCGATAAGCCAATGGCTTTGGCGCGAGTGCCGGGGGGAATTGCCACCCAGTCAATCCAGCCGGTGATCGCGGCAAGCACCCCGGACAAAACGCCCGCCGTAATCATCCAGTAGGCGACGCGAAACAGTTCGGCGTTGCTGGTAAGTGCACCGACAATATCAAACAAAATCGAGGTGACGAGCAAGCCGAGCGGAAAAACAATCAGGATTTGGTGAAGCGAATGCCCCAGAAACTTAGCACGGGATTCCATGATGGCAAACCTTTCTAATACTGCGTTTTGCTCGGCGGTTGCATCTGGTTCGGGTCGCGGGGGTCGCCGGGAATCTGGCTCTGGCTATTTTCTTCCGGTGCGTCGCCCGCGTCTTCGTTGTTGCCGGGCGGGTCGGTGCTTTCGGTTTGCACGGCGTCGCTTTCGGATTCCGCCGATTTTGCTTCGCTATTTTGCGGCAGGTCATACGAGTATCGACTCGATTCCATCTCTTCCTGCGTGATTTCCACCGGGGTTTCCATTTCTTCTATGGCTTGCGTTTCAGGGGTGTGAGTCATTATTCTATACTTTCTTTGGGTAAAGTTGTTTGGTTTCTACCCGGTTTTCACGCCGCTTAATCGCTCCGGTATTTCGCTTGCGTGTCCGAATACGGCGAGTGCGTCCCGTGTTTCGGGGCTATACTAAGCCCATGATCTTGTCACACGAGGCTTGCTACACCGCGCTTGTTGCCCACGACGCACGCTTTGACGGTCGCTTTTTCGTTGGCGTGTCGTCCACGGGAATCTATTGCCGCCCCGTGTGCCGCGCCCGAACCCCGCGACCGGAAAACTGCACGTTCTACGCGAACGCCGCGTCTGCCGAACGCGCCGGGTTCCGCCCGTGCCTCCGCTGTCGCCCCGAACTCGCGCCTGGTCGCGCCCGTGTAGACGCCGAAAGCCGCCTTGCCGGTCGCGCCGCCAGCCGGATCGAGGACGGCTACCCCGGCAGTCTGTCCGATCTTGCGGGTGCGCTACGCACGTCCCCCCGGCATCTGCGCCGCGTGATGGAGAAAACGTTCGGCGTGTCGCCGGTGGAAATGGCGCAAACCGGTCGCCTTCTGCTGGCGAAACGGTTGCTGACCGATACCGATTTACCCGTGACCGAAATCGCGTTCGCGGCGGGCTTTGGCAGTGTGCGCCGGTTCAACGCGCTGTTCGTTGAGCGTTACCGGTTGAATCCTACCGCGTTACGCAAACACCGTGAAGGAGCCAAAACCATGACCGATTTGTCCTACGAACTGCCCTACAAACCGCCACTCGCCCGGCGTGAACTGCTCGATTACGTCGCGGGGCGAGCGGTGCTTGGCGTCGAAACCCGGCACGGCGACACGTACCGACGCACCGTGGCTGTGGGCGGCAAAACCGGCTATCTGTCGGCGACATTCGCACCGGAGCGAAACGCGCTTCTTCTCGAATTGTCGCCGTCGCTCGCGGGCGCGAGCGTGGTTTGTGTCAAGCAAATCAAGCGTTTGTTCGACCTTGATACCGACCCCGCGCCGATTGCGCAGCGTCTCGGCGAACTTGCCGCGCCCCGCCCCGGCTTGCGCGTACCCGGCGCGTTTGACCCGTTTGAACTCGTCGTGCGGGCGATTTTAGGGCAACAAGTGTCGGTGAAAGCGGCGACGACGCTCACCGGGCGGTTCGCCACGGCGTTCGGGACGCCGATTGACACGCCGTACCCCGAACTGTCGCACTTGTTCCCGACGCCGGAGCGCGTGGCGCGGGAAACCGTGGACACGATTGCCGCCCTCGGAATCGTCGGGGCGCGTGCGCGAAGCATTCTCGCGCTGGCGAACGCCGTGGTGACCGGCGCGGTATCGCTCTCGCCGACCGGCGACACGACGGACGCGACTGCCGCGCTAAAAACTCTGCCCGGAATCGGCGAATGGACGGCGCAGTACGTCGCCATGCGGGCGTTTGGCGACCCCGACGCTTTCCCGCACACCGACTTGGGCTTGTACAAAGCCTTGGGTACAACGAATCCGAAGGAATCATTGGCGCGAGCGGAGGCGTGGCGA
>JACMIU010000438.1 GCA_014380985.1 Armatimonadota bacterium
AAATTATCACGGCGCAGGGCGGCGACCAAAGCGTCATGGATACTCCCGATGCGGTTCTTCCGTTCGCGCCAGTGCAATTGCCGGTTGTCGCCTCCCGAAGCGGCTATGTATCGGCGATTGCGGCGCGGCGCGTGGGCGAAATCGTGGTGAACTTAGGCGGGGGACGCTCTCGCAAGGAGGACGCGATCAACCCGGCGGTCGGTGTCGTCCTTGCCGTGCGCGTCGGCGACGCGGTGAGAACCGGCAACGCGCTGGCAACGGTTCACGCCGCGACCAACTCGGACGCCATTAACGCGGCACGGGAACTAATCGAGGTGTTCACCATCTCCGACGTTGCCACTTCAATTCCGACACTGATCCGCTCGGTGATTCGTGAAGGTGTGTAAAAATATGCAGATATTTATATACTATCGCGTGTAATTTAGGAATATACCGGGTCGAATGTGGGTATTATCCCTCCGTGAGCGATCCATACCGGGTAATTCCCGACGGCGTTGGAACTGTTATGATAACGGTTCCGACGCCGATTTTTTTCAAAAGTTTTTTCGTGGAAGGTTTATTCTACCTGTGAATCGGATACATACACCACTGTTACCCGATAATATACCAATTAATACGGGAGAAGGTAGACAAATGTTTACAAATCGCACACAAAATCAATCACTTTCCTTTATCAAGGTTACCACTGTTGCTTTGGCTTCGATTCTGGTTACCGGTGCTGTCGCACAAGCGCAGGGCTTGACCGCCAATCCAAACGATTTGCGCGATGCGTTCGCCAAGCACCCATCGCAAGCGAATAGCCCGCAAGCGTTCGCGCAGTTCGTCTCGCAAAACCAGTCGCTCAGCCAGCGTTATTCCCGGCACTTCAATGTGCCGCAAGACCGGTTGGTGTCGTTTTTCAAAACGTCGCTCGTCGCCTACAAGTTGCCGGAAGCGCGAACCCTAACCACCTATGGCGTGACCAAAAGCGGTGCTATTTATCCAGTGGAAATCACGCTTCCGAAGGGGACGCCGGTTTGGGCGACCCGCGAAGGTGTGCCGGTTCTGAAGTGGAACTGCTCCAACCCGCTGGCGTCCATTCTGCCCGGCGCGGCGTTGAACACGCCCGCCCTCGAATACGCCTCCGCGCCGTCGCCGCTCAAGCCGATTTCCGACGCACCGCAAGTGAGTTTGCCGGACACATTCGGCATGACCACTGCGTCGTCGCTACCGGAAGAATCGTTCACCGGGAGTTCGGTTGCGGTTGCCCCGCTTGCAGATGCCGGGTTCGCGTTCGCCGTTCCTACCGGCACGGCGGATTCGGCATCGCTTCCCGGAATCGGCGAAATTGTTGATGCCGGAGCGAAGAGTTTCAACCCCGCAAACCTGCTTCCGGGCTTGCTTCTGATACCGGCGATTATGGGCGCGGTCGGCGGCGGTAGCGACGCGGTGTTTTCCGGCGAATCCGACCCCGTGCTTGCCCGCGGAACCGGCGAATCCGCACCGGTAATGCCGATGGGTGGCGGAGAGTCCACGCCGGTTATCGGCGCACCGGTGGTGGTTCCCGAAGGCGATACAGCAGGATTGCTCCTCGCAGGATTGCCGCTTCTCACCGGCGCGGTTTGGCTGAGCCGTCGCCGCAAAACGGCGTAGGGAATACGATAAAGGCAGACGTTCCTTAACGGGAGCGTCTGCATTTTTTTGCGCCCCGTTACAAAACCGTCGCTTGGCGGGTACAACTGCCGTAGTTCACTTTTTATTCAAGGATATTCATCATGGGAAACCGCAGTCGTGGCGGCTTTGGTCTGCTGATCGCCGTCGCTATCGCCCTATTTTCGTTGTTTCGCTATTTCGGATCGTCGCAGGTAAACGAAGTCACCGGGGAAAAACAGCGCGTCGGCAATGTGACGCCGGAGCAGGAAATCGCGTTGGGCTTGCAAGCGGAACCGCAAATCACCCAGCAATATGGCGGGGAATCAAGCGATCCGCGATTGCGGGGAATTGTGGAGAGCGTCGGTCAGCGCGTAGTCGCGCAGTCGGAGGCGAGCAAAACGCCCTACCGCTACGAGTTTCATCTGCTTGCCGACGACAAAACCGTGAACGCTTTCGCGCTTCCCGGCGGTCAGATTTTTATCACGCAAGCGTTGTTACGGCAGTTGAAATCCGAGGCACAGGTTGCCGGTGTACTGGGGCATGAGGTCGCGCACGTCGTTGCACGGCACGGCGCGGAGCATATCGCCAAGCAAGAACTCACGCAAGGGCTAACGGGCGCGGCGGTGATGGCGACGTATGACCCGAACAATCCATCGTCGCGGGGAAGCGCGGCGGTTATCGCGGCGGTCGGGCAGTTGGTCAACCTCAAGTATGGGCGCGAGGACGAACTCGAATCCGACCGGCTTGGCGTCCGATTCATGAGCGAATCCGGCTACGATCCCCGCGCCATGATTCGTGTAATGGAGGTGCTGAAAGCGGCGGGGGGCGGGGGACGGCAACCGGAGTTTTTTGCGTCGCACCCGAACCCGGAAAACCGCATCGGCAAAATCAAGGAAGCGATTGCTAAAGAGTTTCCTGATGGTGTGCCGGGAAACCTGCAACCGTAGACGAAATGGGGCGACTTAGAACAGTCGCCCCAAGACGAAATAGGGGAGAAGACGAACGCCCCCGCGCCCATTGTCGCCCATGCTGACACCGAGCAGAATGGGACCCAGAAACGTTTCCGAGATAATCGCGCCGGTCAGCGAACCGCGAAGCCCGGTTGTCACCGCGTTGCCCGATGTGTTGCCCACTTCGCCCCACAAGCCGACAAGGGTACGACCCCCGAGAAGCGGCGGCGCGGAAATGGTGCGTAGAATGCCCCCAGTTCCCACGAAAAAGTTGTTGCCCCTGAGCGAATCCACGCTTTCCGAGCCGAGCCGAAACGGCCCGCCGAGCGAAAACTGGAGCGGCGCGGGAACCGTCTCGCCAAAAGATGTGCCGCCGCTAAGCAACCCAAAATACGTGTCCAGACTTTTCGGCTTTGTGACAAACACGTCCCAGCGGGCAATCACGGTGTTGAATTCGTTCACGCTACCGGGGACGCGGCTGTAGCGCGTGGCGAAAAGCGAGACCCGTGAACCGTTGCGCGGCAGAATCGCGTCATCCAGCCCGTCGAAAACCCCGCTCACCTGTAGCGTTTCGACATTGCCACTGCGCGGACTTGCCGCCGCGCCGGTTTGTAGTGCGCTCGAAAAGCGCGACAGTTGGTAGCCCCCGCGAAACTGCGTGAAGCGGTTCGGAATCAGTACCGCGTCCAAGCCAACGCCGACTTCCTGCGTTCCGAAAACAGCAGTGCGTGTCCCATTGACGAAAACATTGCGCGAGTTGTCGGCGGCGAAGGCGCGGGGGGCGACGTAGAGCGGCGACGTTGCCCCGCCGAAAATCGGTAGCAAATACTCGCCGGTCAATCGGTTCACCGAGCCGACGCTGACATCCACCCGGCTTTCCGCGCCCGCGACCCCGGCATCAAAGCCGACGTAGCGCGATACGAGATTTACCTGCACCGAGCGCGTGTCCGCGCCGTTGATTTCGAGACCCGCCCGCAAAAAAGGCGGTCCGTAGTCGGTTTCCTGCGCCCGAATCTGGACACCGCTTTGCCCCTCGATATTTCGTACCGCCTCGTACAAAACCGCGTTATAGCGACCGGTTCCGGTAAGAAGAGTAAACCGGTCGTCGGCATCCTCCGAAGGAAACGGCTTGAAGAGCAGGGGGCGCAGTTGCCGCACGATACGCCGAGCGCGTTCGCCAGTCGGTCCGATTACCGTCAGAAACGTCGGGGCATCGGGCGGGGTTCCGCGCCGTGCTTGCCGTGCCGCGAGATAGGTTTGCCACGCGGTTTCGTCCACGGCAAGCGGCGAAAGCGCGGTTTTCTGCGCTTCGGCGGCGGCATACCCGCGTTTCTCGAACTCGGCGATGTTGGCGAAATCGTTCGCCGACAAATCGCTCAAATCGGGCGCGATTATCACGCTGGCAAGTTGAAGACTTGCCCGCTCGTTGGCGCGAACCGCGAGCGACGCCGACCTCCCGATAACGGAAAGCACCGATTCCAATTGTGTCTCCGCGTCGCGCCTGACGCCCGACGCGCCCAAGTCCACCGCAATAATCGTTTGCGCCCCCATGTCGCGCACCACTTCGGTCGGCAGATTTTGCGCGATTCCGCCATCGGTGAGCAGTCGCCCTTCGCGGGTCACGGGCGTAAAAATGCCGGGGAGTGACATCGTGGCACGAAGCGCGACCGCGAGCGACCCGTTTTGCATCACCACCGATTCGCCGGTCTGCAGGTCGGTGGCGACGCATCGGAACGGTATCGGCAGATTATCGAACGAATCGGTGAGCGAAACGGGGTAGGCGATTTCCGATAACAGTAGCCCGATAGCGTGTGCGGGGTTCAACCCGCCCGGCAGTGTCAATCCCTTCTTTAGCCCGAAGTTGAAACGGTTCGGAATTACGCGCCGGTCTTCTTTGCGGCGAAACGAAAGCGCGGGGTAGGGCGTGTCGCCGCGCAGAGCGTCCTGCCAGTCGAGGCGCGTCAGTAACCCCTCTAACTCGCTGGGAGTGTAGCCACTCGCATACGCCCCGCCGACCAGCCCGCCCATTGAGGTTCCCGCCACGTAGTCTACCGGGATTCGATGCTCTTCGAGCCAGCGAAGTACGCCGATATGCGCCTCGCCGTATGCCGCGCCCCCGGCGAGTGCCAGCCCGATTCGGTTTCGCCCCACTACCGGCGCGGGCGGCGCGACTATCGGTGCGTTTGTCGGCGTAACCGGGGCGCGTTCCTGCGCGAAAGTGGGAGAGATAACGGCGAAAACAAGAAGCAACGGAACCGCAAGGCGAAACAGGCAAAAAGGCATGTGGCATTATACCGTGAACGTTTGCGGCACGGTTTGCCGAAAGCGCGAAAGCGCGATAGGATGGAAAGGTTTTGCGTGTGCGTACAAAAACTTTATAACCATCACACACCTTGATTCTACAACCCGGTTGCGCTACGAATTGTAGCATGACCCGAATCGGGGGAGGGAACGCGGCAGAAGCCGACCGTTCGACAAAACCGGGAAAGGCATTGAACCACTATGGCAACTATCGCCATGAAAGACCTGCTTGAAGCAGGCGTCCACTTCGGACACCAGACCCGCCGCTGGAACCCCAAGATGAAACGCTACATCTACGGTTCGCGCAACGGCATCTATATCATTGACCTACATCAGTCGCTCAAACTTTTTGAAGACGCGGCAAAGTTCGTGCAAGACATCGTCACCGACGGCGGCACGATTTTGTTTGTCGGCACGAAAAAGCAAGCGTCCGACGCCGTGATGGAAGCGGCAGTGATGTCGCGTCAATACTTCGTCGCGTCGCGCTGGCTCGGCGGAATGCTGACGAATTTTTCCACGATTCAACTGCGTATCAAACGACTGCGCGAATTAGAGCAGATGGAAAACGAAGGCATCTTCCTGAAACTCACTAAAAAGGAAGCCGCGTTGCTCACCGAGCAAAAAGACAAGTTGGAGAGGGTGCTGGGCGGTATTAAAGATATGCCCCGCTTGCCGTCGTGCCTGTTTGTCGTGGATACGAAAAAAGAACACCTTGCTATCAAGGAAGCGCGTTCGCTCGGTATTCCGATTGTCGCTATCGTGGACACGAACTGCGACCCGGACGAAGTGGACTACGTGATCCCCGGCAACGATGACGCGATTCGTGCCATCAAACTAATCGCTTCCAAAGTCGGCGAGGCGATTGTGGAAGTCAAGCAACACGAGTGGGACGAGCAGGGGCTTGCCGCACCGGAAATGCCCACCGCCCGCGTGATGACCGAAGAGGAAGCCGCGCTGGCACCGAAATCGCCGGAAGACCGACGTCGTCAGATGGAAATTGACGCTCGCGGTATCGGCTTTGACTACGACGAAGAAGGACGCCTCAAGGAAGCCGCGCTTCAGGGCGAAACCCTGTTCGCCGAAACCGAACTGACGGGGCAAGCCGCAGAAATCGTCGCCAACGCCGAAGCGTTGCAAACGCCGCTTCAGGACGACACTGCGGCGCAAGGCACGGGCGACGCGAACGTCGGCGCGGCGGAAGCCACGCAGATTATCGCGGCGGAAACCAACGCCGACCCCGGTTCGGTATCGGTCGGCTCCGGCGTGGACAAAGGCTCGGTCGGTGGAAACGCGAACCCGTCCTCCTCGTAGGTTTGTTTCTTTTTCGCCCTCCCGGCGGGGCAACCTAACGTTGCATCGTTGTTACCT
>JACMIU010000439.1 GCA_014380985.1 Armatimonadota bacterium
CGTGCCGGGGCAACCCACCGGACTGATGCCAAGCCACAGCGTTTGGGATGCGAACGGCGACCTATATCTTTCCTACGGCGACGCGGCAGGACCAAACGGGATGACGGCGGGGGCGGTGCATCGGTTCGAGCCGAAAACCGGCGTGTGGACGGATGTGACACCGGAGCGGGGCAGTTTCGGCTACGGGGGAATCGCCGCCGACCCGAAACGTGCCGGTGTTCTCCTCGTCTGCACCATGGATAGATGGTCGCAGAAGGACGAGATTTTCCGCACGCGCGACGGGGGCAAAAGTTGGGAAGCCATAGGGCAGAAAAGCAAGCGCGACGCAAGCCTTGCGCCGTGGCTGACGTGGGGTAAACCCGGCGAAGCCGACGCCGGACACTGGATGGGCGATATTGAGATTGACCCATTCGACGCGAATCACGCGCTTTACGTGACGGGAACGGGCATCTGGACAACCAACAACTTAGGCAATAGCGACGGGGGCAAGCCCGCTCTGTGGACGGTCGGAGCCGTCGGACTCGAAGAATGCGTGGTGCTGGAACTCGTCAGTCCTCCTTCGGGCACGTCCTTGCTATCGGTTGTGGGAGATATAAACGGTTTTCGCCACGATACGTTTACTGCGTCCCCGACGGGCGGTTTCTTTCTGCCCAGCCACGGCACGAACTTGGCGATAGATTTTGCGGAAGCCGACCCGAATATCGTGGTACGGCTTTTCGGCGGCGATAACACCAATGGCGCGTCCTCCGCCGACAACGGCAGATCGTGGACACCGTTTCCGGCAAAGCCTCCATTCGAGCGCGGCGATGGCAAAATCGCCGTATCGGCGGATGGAAAAACGTGGATATACGTCGCGGAACGGCAAGCCGGTGCGGCGATCACCCGCGATAAGGGCGCGACTTGGGCTATGGCAACGGGATTGCCCGCCCGGTTTACCCGCGTGGTGTCCGACCGGGTAGACGCCAACCGCTTCTACGCCTTTGACGAAACCACCGGCTCGCTTCTCGCCAGTTCCGATGGGGGCGCGACCTTTGCGCCGACCGGGGCGGTGCTACCGACCGGAAGCGGGTTTCTTCGCGCCGCGCCGGGCAAATCGGGCGACCTGTGGCTGGTCGGGGATAACGGCATCCATCACTCCACCGATGGGGGCGCGACGTTCAGCAGCATCGGGGGCATGGAGAACGGGCGACGCATCGGCTTCGGCAAAGCAGCACCGGGCAGAACCAACCCGGCGGCATTTGTCGCGGGCAAGAAAAGCGGTGTCTACGGTTTCTACCGCTCCGACGATAACGGGACGACGTGGGTACGCATCAACGACGACGCACATCAGTTCGCCGGTATCAACAGCGTGACCGGCGACCCACGGGTGTACGGGCGCGTGTACATCGCGTCGCAAAGTCGCGGCATTCTGCGCGGCGACCTGCCGAACGCTGCGAAACGGTAAACTCAAAAAGCACGGCGGAACCCTCTTCGGAAGGGTTCCGCTTTACACGTTCGGATACCCTTCTTCACGTTCCCTCTCCTGAAAAAATAATTTTCTTAGCAAGGAGGATTAGTATTCCTGTTCACCGAACTAAATGTTCAATCGTATCGAACATACAAAAGAGGTGGAAAAATGTCTCATTCTTCTCGTGGGGAAAGTCGTCAAACCGGTCGTCCGGCAAACTTTATCAACCCTCGCATTGCTGGCAAAATCGTGCCGATACTGGTGATTGTTTCGTCGGTTGTTTTCGGGGGCGGTTGTTCGGGAACAGCGTTCTCAAACAACCGCCCGCCGGAGATTCGCTCCTTCGTCATCAACGGGCAGATGCCTACCGAACCCGATGCCGACGCGCCGGACTCCGCTTTGCCATACCGCGAAGTGGCACGCGGGGCGACCGCGACCCTGACGATTTCCGTGCGCGACCCGGACAACGACCCGTTGGTGGTCACATGGGAAGGTGCAACGCGCCTCGGCGGTGACGACACGGAAGGCAGTAAGGTGGCAACCCTTACCGTCGAGGACACGACCCCGAACGTCGTCACCGTGGTCGTCCGCGATGACAGGGGGGGCGTAGCAACGCGCACCATATCTGTCGTCGGCGTGGACACCGAGGTAAACCGTCCCCCCACGGTGACACTCAAAACGCAAACCGAAGTTTCCGAACTCGCTCCCGGCGCGAGCGTCACCGTGGTTGCCGAGGCAACCGATCCCGACAACGACACCGAAATCACCTACCAGTTTATTCCGAGTGGAGGTGCAACCGTGGTCGTGCCGGACGCCGACAAGCCCAACGAAGCCGTGCTGACCGCCCCAACAACCGGGGGCGTCACGGTTTCCGTGGTTTGTATCGCCACCGACAGCAAAGAAGGAACTGGCGTCGCCACTTTATCGCTTCCCGTGCGGGCGGGTGTGGCTCCCTCGCCCTCGCCGAGTGCGTCGCCCGTTCCCTGAATCGCCGCCACGCACAGAACCCGTTTCCATCGTCACCTATCCGACCTCGATTAAAGGAAAGTACCTGTTTATGTACCCAACTATGTTTCGTCGCCGATCCCATGCCACCGTCCTCGTGCAAACAACAGTCGCGTTGCTCGGCTTGTATGCCGTCGCCGCGCCACCCGTGGTGCGCCCCGCCTATCCGCGGCAAAGCAATGCCACCAAGAACACTATCACGCTCCAACTCGATCTGAAAAATACCGACCTACAACTGGAAAAAACTGCGTTCAAGCCCAAGATAAACAAAGACGAAGCGGGGAAAGTTAAAAGCGTCACGGTGCGGGTGAAGGTGACGTATTATCCGGTAATCGCGCCCGACCCCGGTAGAATCACCTACCGCAAGATCGGAACCGTTCCCGACAAGGGAAGCGCAAGAGGGGTAGAGTTGGGTTCCGACCCGATTACAGCGTCGCTCGAACCGGACAGAACCTACGCAGACGACACCGACCGCCGCAAGCGAATCGTCAACACCCTGCGCGGCAAAAAAAAACCAAACGCCGATGATGTCGTCACGCGCCGACGCCATGCCATCACGCTCACCGGCGACGAAAAACTCCCCGCAACGGTGGAGGGCGTCACTGATCTATTGCAGGAGCAAATTGTTGCTCTTCAGACCCGAAACGTTTTCGCGTTCGGCGATCAGGAAGCATCGGTATCGAGAACGCTGGACGTGATCGAAAAAGGAACCGAGGGAATCATACTCACGCCGGAGATGGAGACCGCACTTAAGGGGGCGCGTGTGCTGACCGACCCGGACAGCGCGGCAGACCCCAAAGCCACCACCGAACTGGCGACACTCGATACGCTACGGAGCAACAGCCGGTGGTATGTGGATCTGTTGCGCGGTCAATACAACGGCAACGAAGGCTCGACCGACCCCTTGACGTTCTTTCAAACACGCATCGTCTGGGTGTTTGAGTTTGACCTCGACCCGGAAGTGGAGCAACAGTTCGCCCTGATAACCGGCGTTCCTGTTGAGGCTTCAACTCGAAACGATCTTGTCAGTTCCGATACCCCGAAACCTAAAGATAACAACCCTGCTTCCACGCCGGACGCGGCGGCTTCGACACAGAGCAGTTTCATCACCAATTTGCTTGCCGGGTTTCCCATCGCTTTAACCAACGCCGACAACCTGCCCGCGAGCCGACCCGGTCTGGAGCCGGTCGCCGGGTTTTCCGTGTTCGGGCGCAAAAATCAACCCACGACACTGATAGGCGTCAACTTTTATCCGCCCGGCTATGCGACCGACGAGAGTTTGGAAAACAAGTTATTCGACCTTCATTCGTGGAGAGCATTCACGAAACGCCTTGGCGTACTGATAGCCACGGAGCAGGGCGGTGGTTCCCCTCTCATTGCGGGAATCTCACACCGGACGACGCCGAACCTGATGCTCTACGCCGGAACGTCGTTCAGCAAAGGATCGGACAATACGCGCACCACCCTGACATTTGGCGCGGCACTGAGCATTTCGCCCTTGCTCGGACAAAAGAGTGCCACCGCGCAAAGCGAGGCGGGCGGCGCACTGGATGTCGAGGTCAAGCCGGTTCCGCTACAAACCGTGTATCTTCTGCGCCGTGACTACGCCGCCGTGGTTTGGACGGCGGCGTTTGATGAAAAGCCCGCCAGCATTGAGGGCATGGGGGCGGTGTTCGATACACTGTTAGGCAAAAAGTTCATGAAGGACGAGAAGGTCACGCTATCGGGAACGGAAGCAAAGCCATCCGAGGACGATGAAAAAAACCTACCACATATCAAACCGGGAGACGCCGCGTTTGGAAAGAGGCTTTATATCGTTTGGCTTTCGCAAAAGGATATTGACGCGATCAAGGGAAGCAAAATCTACCTGACTTCGGGAGAGGCGAAGGCGACCCTCGATGTCACCGGAGGCGACATCCTTCAAGTCGGTGGCGGCTATCGCGCCTATATGAAAGCAACCGGGCAGGGGGCGGGAACTGTGACATTCATACAGTTGCCCTCCGCCACGAAAACGCCGGATTCGACAGAAAAGAAAAGGGGGAAATAATGAGGCTACATGACACCGACGCGGCAACGGCACAGAATACTGGCAATCCCGTTGTTCGCGGTTTTTCGATAGAAGGAGCGGCGAAAACGACCCCGGCGAAAGCACAGACCGCCGTGCGAACCGCGCTCAACGCGAAACTTCCCGGCTTCGATTGGCAGGTCGCACCAGTGGAGGGACTGCCGAACTGGTACGAAGCCGTCGCCGGTAACGCGGACGCAACGCCGCCCGCGCTCGGCGACGCTTACGGCGCGGTTTACCGTCTGCAAACACTCCCCGAAGTGGCGTTCGCGGAACCGTCGCTACTCGTCGCCTTGCCGGACTCAACCGACCAAAAAGCCGTCGCCGCGCTTCGTGCCGGTGACGAACGCGGTCTGTGGGGATGGGGACCAAACGGGAGAGACCGCGAAAAAATAACCGCGAAAATAACCGATAAATCGTGGCATCTGGACACGCTCAAACTCGAAGAGGCGGTGACGATTTGGCAAGCGAAACATGGCAATAAACCACTCGGCGAAGGCATCGTGGTCGGGCATCCCGACACCGGCTACACGAATCACCCGAAACTCGCCGGAAAAATAGAGGCGTCGCTCGGCCAATCGTTTATCGAAACGAACAAGAACGGCTTCGACAATTTGAGCGGAAAGATTCCCATTGCTCATCTGCCGGGGCATGGAACCGGAACCGGTAGCGTGATTGTCGGCGTCGCACCGGGCGCGAAATTGTTGCCGCTACGGGTATCGCGTGGCGTGGTGCATATTGACTTCGGCGCGGTCAGCAAAGCCATCGCGTTTGCCACGGCGCAGGGCGTAGATGTAATCTCCATGTCGCTCGGCGGTCCGACCCATTCGCGCATTCTTCGTGCCGCTATCGCCGCCGCCCACGCGCAAGGGATTATCATCGTGTCGGCGGCGGGCAACTACGTGCGCGAGATTGTTTTTCCGGCGGCATACGCTGAAGTCCTTTGCATTGGTGCGACCAACGCGCTCGATCAACTCTGGGAGTTCGGAAGCGTCGGCAAGGAAGTGGACATCGCTGCCCCCGGTGCTGATGTGTGGCACGCGACCGCGAAAGCCGGAACCCCGGTTCTGTACGGCGAGGCGCACGGCGACGGTACTTCCTTTGCCGCCGCCGGAACCGCCGGAATCGGCGCCCTGTGGCTCTCGTACCACGGCAAAGCGAATATCGTGGCGCATCTAAACGGCGCGGCAGATTTGCTTCCTCACGCCTTTGCCTATCTGCTCCGGCAAACGTCGTCGTTTCCCAAAGGCTGGAAGGATAGCCGGGGCGGGGCGGGCGTCGCCAATGCCGAAGCCCTGCTGAAAGCCGACCTGCCTACCGTGGACGAAGTGCGAGCCTATCGCGCCGAACTAAGCCGTCGCTCACTCGGCTGGCTGGCGTTCCTGTCGGACGTTTTCACCGGCGGGCGCGGCATCAACGCCCCGCGTCCCCTTCCCGCCGCCCAGTCTGAACTGGACACCGAAGATGACGACCTGCTACTAAGTCTGACCGAGGAGTTCGTCGGAACCGAGGACTTCAAGGAAAACGGGCGAACCCTCCCGGCATCGTGGCTAATGGATGAACTTGCCAACGCGGTTCAGGGAGACAGCACCCTTCGCGCCGCGTTCGGGCGTTTTGTCGGCGAAACCCCTGCGTCCACCGGAAACCCGCATCTGCTCCTGACGCTTCTCGTCTGGCGTAGCGACCCCGCGCAAAACAACTCCCCTTCCCTGTCGCTCTCACCGGTGTTGCGCGACCGCTTGACCGCCCGGCTTGCGGCGCACACGAAAACGATGGATTCGCAACATCGCGGCAGTCTCACGGCGACGCTTCCGCCGCCGTCGCGCCGAATGCTGCGCACTTACGCCTTCGACCCCGCGCTACAGAACCAACTCGACACCGCCGCCATCAACGCGGTCACGCTTGATCTGCTCTGGGAACAATTGAAGCCAGGCCCGGTCGGCGAATATCTGGAGGTGGTGGACGTTGACCCGGCGAGCGGATGCGTCTACGCCCCGGTTGACCTTAACGCGCCGGAGATTCTGGCGCAACACGGGCTGTCACCGTCGGAAGGCAACCCGCAGTTTCATCAGCAAATGGTCTATGCCGTGGCGATGAACACCATCGCGCATTTTGAAAAAGCGTTGGGGCGACCGGTTTTCTGGTCTCCAGTCAGTCCGTGGCGCGACGATATGCCCGAAGAGGCGGCACGGCACTCACCCGAATCGTGGCAAAAGGAAACCGCAACTGGGCAGAAAGACGAAAACAACCGATTCGTCCAGCATCTACGTATTTATCCCCACGCCCTGCGCGAGGCGAATGCGTATTACAGTCCGGCAAAGCGGGCGTTGCTGTTCGGCTATTTTCCCGCCACGTCCGAAGTGGGCAACGGCGATATTTATCCGGGTGGGCTGGTTTTCACCTGCCTGTCGCACGACATTATCGCGCACGAAACCACTCATGCCCTGTTAGACGGGATGCACACGTTCTTCAACGAGCCGACCAACGACGATGTGTTGGCGTTCCACGAAGCACTTTCCGACATCGTCGCCCTGTTTCAGCACTTCACCTACAGCGACATCGTGCGCCATCAGATCGCGTCCGCACGGGGCAACTTGTCCGCCGAAAGCCTGTTGGGGCAACTCGCGCAACAGTTCGGGCGGGCGACCGGGGGCGGTCGTGCCGCGCTTCGCTCCTACCTCGGCGAGTACCACAAGGGAGTGTGGGTGTCGAAAACGCCCGACCCGACGCTTCTCGCAGATGCCACCGAGGCACATGAGCGCGGGGCGATTCTGGTTGCCGCCGTGTTTCGGGCGTTCCTGATTCTGTACAACAAGCGCACCGGCGACCTATTGCGCCTTGCCACCGGCGGCACGGGGATTCTTCCCGCCGGACAGATTCACCCTGATTTGGTGGAACGGCTTGCCCGCGAAGCGTCCGAAACCGCGAACAACCTGCTTGCGGTTTGCATTCGCGCCGTGGACTATGTGCCGCCAGTCGGAATCACCTTCGGAACGTACTTACGCGCCCTAATCACAGCGGACTACGAACACAACGCGCACGACCGCCGCTACCGCACGGCGTTTATCGAAGCGTTCAGCGACTGGGGTATTTACCCCCGCGAAGTCCGTACCCTGTCGGAAGAAAGTCTGCTATGGCGGCGCGACGATAACAGTGACGAAAACAATCCGCTCCAGCGCATCGCCGTGAACGCGGAACTGCGAAGCCTGATGCAGAACTGGCAACCGGGTAGCCCGCGTCAATCTCTTGCCGAATCGCTAAGTGAGGCACAAGGCAAAATCAATCTTGATCTACGCAATGCCACACGCACGTATCGAGATGCCGCAGGGAAATTGGTGTATAAGCCGACCGAATCGTGGATACCGGGCATTGACCTGCGGGAGTCTTTTAGCGTTACCAATTTGCGTCTTTTGCGCCGGGTCGGTTCCGACGGCGTTTACCGTAGCGAAATGGTGTTCGAGGTAATGCAGTCGCTCTATGAAGACAAAATCAAGGAGAACCTGTTTGCGGACAAAGACGAATACGAACTCGCGTTGCAACGGGCAAGAAATCTTGGAATCCCTTTGCGCGGCGGCGCAACCGTGATCGTTGACATTACCACGCAAACTACGAAGTATGTGATCTACAAACGCCTTTGGGAGAGCGAAAAACGGTTGTCAGATCGCGTCTACCGGCAGGAGGCGTTCCTCGACCGGTCGCGCCGCCACGCGATGGCGACCGGCGCGGCGTCCAGTGCCGCCCCCGCCTTGTACGATTTACAAACGATGTACGATTCCACGTGCGGTTGTAGCGATCACAAGCATAACCGCACCGGTAATGGCGCGGAACGCTTCGCCCTCCTGCACCGGCGAATGGACGAAGAGACGATGGGTAGCGAGTAGCAAAAAACGGAGAAAATCATGGCAAAGAAAAAACCGAATTGGGACAAAACAAAGTTAGATACTTGGCTCGATGGCAACGAAAACCTTCTGCTTCCGAACGGCGAAGAGGTGGCGATTCGTATGTACGGGCAAGGACTCGGCGATTGCTTCCTGCTGGCGTTCCCACACCCGGCAAGCGCGAAGGGCGTTTACCACGTCGTTATTGACTGCGGCGTCGTGCAGGGAACGCCCGACCCGGCGGAGCGGATGCGAAAAGTTGTCACCGGTTTGCACACGGCGACCGGCGGGGCGATTGACCTGCTCGTCGTAACGCACCAGCACTGGGATCACGTCAACGGCTTTCTGCTCGCCGAAGATCTGTGGGCAAACTTCGCGGTGGAAACCGTCTGGCTGGCGTGGACGGAAGGCGGCAGACCGGAACTCGAAGCCGCCCGTCGTCTACTGGACGCTTCGCGCAAGCAACAGGAGCAAGCCGTGCGCCTTGCCGCACAACGCGCCGTGCGCCACGGTTTGCACGACGACATGGGCGGCGTTCTTGGGATGGCGGCATTCTTAGGCGCGGCGGAATCGAGCGACGGCGAGGAGAGCAAAACCGATAAAGCTATGGAAATCGTTAAGCAGTTCAAAAAACAAGACGCTAATCCCTCGGCTATCGAGTTTTGTGAACCCGGCGAAGTGCGCCCCCTGCCCGGTCTCAGCGTGGACGTGTACGTCTTAGGACCGCCGACCGATTACGCCGACCTGAAAAAAACCGCCCCCGGCAACGCGGACGGGTATCACTGGCAAACCGGGCGCGACCCGAACGGCAGTCCCATCCCCCACTCCGCCCGCAAAACAGAGTCGCCCGCGAAGGAACGGGCGTTCGATGGTCAACTCGCCCTGCGGCGCGAAACGCAGTCGCTGACGCAGTTCAACGCCTTCGCCTCTGGCATCGGTAGCAGTCTATCGTTTGCGGCGTCACGCGACGCTGCCGACCTGCGCGACCGGTCGTACCCGTTCGACCGCACCCGGCGCGTTGCTTGGAACACGGCGGAAACCGAAGCCGTAACGGAAGCAAAACCGGCACAACAAGCGCGTCATCCGGCACTAAACAGTTACTTCGATCCGGTCAACAAATGGCGGCGGATTGATTTCGACTGGCTCGGTGTCGCCGAGAACTTTGCGATTAAAGCCGACAGCCTGACCAACAACACGAGTTTGGTGCTTGCTTTCGAGTTGCCGAAGAAATCCGATGCGGAAGCGGAGTCACTGCGGCGCGTTTTGCTGTTCGTCGGCGACGCACAAGCGGGCAACTGGCTTTCGTGGGACAAAATCACCGCGTGGAACAAGCATGATAGCGCAAACCCATCGCAAGCAAAGCCGGATATGGACGATTTGCTGGGGCGCGTCATCTTCTACAAAGTCGGGCATCACGGAAGCCACAACGCGACGCTACAGGCGCAAGGAATAGATCGAATGGCAACGAAAAGCGGCGAACTAACCGCGTTCCTTCCGGTCAGTTATCCGATTGCCCATCTGGTTTGGCGGTGGTGCGAAATGCCGTTCGAGCCAATCTGCGACGCGCTGATGGAACGCCCGAAGGGGCGCGTCTTCACGCCGCTGGGTCTGCTGTCAAAAACGCCCGGTAGCGTCGTCCAAAACGATCATTTATTGTCTGCGCTAAAACTCCCCGCCAAAGTTCGGGCGTCCGATAAAACGGTGTTGGAGGGCGAAACGCCGCTCTGGGTACAAGTATCGCTCCCTTATTAACGACGCCGCGTAAAGGGTAATGAAAAACAGGGCGCGAATCTCACGTTTCGCGCCCTGTTTTCCTTCGTAGACGATGCCCGTTCCTGTGTCATCCAGCGCAAGGTTTTACGCGGGCGGGTTTGTTTGCGCCCACTCGCGCACAGCATTGATCCAGTCCCGGCGCGAAAGCGTTTTGTTTTGCGTCAGAAGCGTGGTGATTTGCGCCCCGGTCAAACCGGTCAACACGGCACTGTCGGCTTCGTAGGTCACCGCGCCCGCGTCATCGAAACGGTGAATTGTCACCGTGCCGCTCGCGTCCGCCCGCCACACCTCGCGCACCCCGAACTTACCGTACAAGGGCAACCCTTCGAGCGACGGACTGGTGATGTCTACCTCGATTACCAGATCGGGCGCGGGGTCGGCAGGAAACTCGAGCGTCTCTTTGCCAAAGATTTCCGCATATCGCTGCACATAAAAGCAAACGTCCGGTTCAAAGCCACGGGTGAGCGATTCATTTTTGAACGTAGTCGAACCGAAGTTCAGAAAATCCCATTCCCAAGTGTCGGCGACGCACTCTACCAGCGTGTGAAGCAAAGATTTTGTTTTCTCGTGCTGTTGCGATGGCATAACGATTTCCAGCCTTCCCCGATCGTAGTAGAAACGGTGCGCGTTCGTATCCCCGCTATCGCACAGTATTTGCTCATACGTTTGCCAACTAACGTGCGGCAGTAACACGTTGCCTTCTTTGATGGGTGCGACGACGTTCATATTTTCGTTTCCTCAATCCATTTTACCAGAGTTCCGGCGCGTTGCCGCCACGCTTGCCACGCAAAAAAACAACCGGCACAGAGGAATCCCCCGTGCCGGTTGTTTTTGTTACAAACACGCCGCCCTTACGACGATTGCTTGCGTCCCGATTTCGCTTGAATCTCTTCCGCGACGTTGCGCGGAACTTCCTCGTAGTGCGACGGTTCCATCGTGGACGATGCCCGTCCCTGCGTCATCGAGCGCAAGGTTGTCACGTAGCCGAACATTTCCGACAGCGGCACTTTGCTCTTGATGATGCGCGTTCCGCCGGGACCCATTTCCTGACCTTCGACTAAGCCGCGGCGTCGGTTGAGGTCACCGATCACGTCGCCGAGATATTGGTCGGGTGTTACCACTTCGACCGCCATAATCGGCTCCTTGATAATCGGAGACGCTTTTTGCATCGCCGCCCGAACGCCCATGCGCCCGGCTTCGCGGAACGAGATTTCGTCCGAGTCCACCTCGTGATACGAACCGTCAATCACCATCACCTTGATGTCCTCGACCTTGAACCCGGCGAGTACCCCCGACTGAAGGGCGTCTACCACGCCTTTTTCAATCGCCGGGATAAACTCCTTCGGAATCGAGCCACCGACGGTTTTGTTCTCGAAAACGAAACCCTCGCCGACTTCCATCGGTTCGATGTCAAGAACGCAGTGACCGAACTTACCACGTCCACCGGTCTGCTTGGCAAATCGCCCTTCCGCCCGTGCGGGTGACTTGATCGCCTCGCGGTACGACACCTGCGGCTTGCCTTGGTTCGCGTCCACCTTGAACTCGCGTTTCATGCGATCCACGATAATCTCAAGGTGCAACTCGCCCATGCCGCGAATAATCGTTTGACCGGTGTCTTGGTCGGTAAACGTGCGGAACGTCGGGTCTTCGGCTTGCAGTCGCGCTAACGCCATGCCCATCTTGTCTTGGTCGCCCTTGGTTTTCGGCTCGATGCTCATTTCGATCACCGGGTCGGGGAACGACATCGACTCTAAGACAATCGGCTTCTTCTCTTCCGACAACGTATCGCCGGTCACGGTATCGGACAAGCCGACCGCCGCCGCGATGTCGCCCGCATAGACTTCGTCAATGTCTTCCGTCTTATTGGCGTGCATCAGCAGAATGCGCGAAATGCGCTCTTTCTTGTCCTTCGAGGCGTTGTAGATATACGAGCCTTTTGTCAAAGAACCCGAATACACGCGGAAGAACGTCAGGTTGCCGAACTGGTTGTTCATCAGTTTGAACGCAAGAGCCGAGAACGGCGCGTCGTCTGCCGCTTTGCGGGTTTCGATTTGCATCGTTTCCGGATTCGTGCCTTCGGTATCCGGCACGTCTAAAGGCGACGGCAGGTAGATAAGCACCGAGTCCAGCAGTTGCTGAACGCCCTTGTTTTTGAACGCCGACCCGCAGATCATCGGGTACAGGGTCATCGCAATCGTTCCTTTGCGAATCGCGGCGCGGATCTCGTCGGGCGTCAACTCGTCGCCTTCAAGGTACTTCTCGATCAGCGATTCGTCGGCTTCGGCTGCCGCTTCGACCATTTTGGCACGCCATTCGTGCGCGGTGTCCACCAAATCGGCGGGGCAGTCAATCTCTTCGGGCTTTTTGCCGAACGTATCCGAGAAGGTGTACGCCTTCATCGTGATAAGATCAACGACGCCCTTGAACTCGCCTTCCGCGCCAATCGGAATCTGAAGCGGAACCGCGTTCGCGCCGAGACGCTCGCGCACCTGCTTGACGACCTGATAGAAGTCCGCGCCCATTCTGTCCATCTTGTTGACGAACACGACACGCGGAACCTTATATTTGGTCGCTTGACGCCAAACGGTTTCGGACTGCGGTTGCACCCCGGCAACGGCGCAGAACACAGCGACCGCTCCATCAAGGACGCGCATCGAACGCTCCACTTCGACGGTAAAGTCAACGTGTCCGGGCGTGTCAATGATGTTGATGCGGTGCGTGTTTTCGCGGTAGCCGTCCGCCGCCCGCTTCTCGTCGGTAGACGGTTCGAGACCCCAGAAACAGGTGGTTGCCGCCGAGGTAATCGTGATACCGCGTTCGCGTTCCTGCTCCATCCAGTCCATAGTCGCGGTTCCGTCATGCACTTCGCCAATTTTGTAGTTGACGCCGGTGTAAAGCAGAATGCGCTCGGTGGTCGTGGTCTTGCCCGCGTCAATGTGCGCGGCGATACCGATATTTCGAGTGTTATTGAGGCTGTAAGCTCGTGCCATAATTTTCAAACCTTTCAAAAGAAACGAAAAAGTTTTCGTTTAAGAAGGAATCGCGGCTTAAAAATAAAACGCGATTTGCCTTCCTGTTATATCATGCCGCGAAGCACGGAGCGTCACGGGACGTCTACGCGAACGCGGCAAAGTCGTTGGGGCGGCGGACGCGAAAAGACGCGCCGCGAAAAAATCGGTGCAATGACCGGGCGGCGTCGCGGCTTCGTGCCGCTTCGCTTACGCCGTGGTAGTGGAGGCGAAGCGAAAGGCAGGAGACGTGAAAACACCGCGCCCGATTACCGCCCGAATCATCGGGACGCGAAGCTGCGTCCCGCTTCGGGAAATTAGAGTGGAATCGGTATTCGTGGTGTTCATAGGTTGATGTCGCCTGCCTTTCGTTAGAATACAATCGTTATCGCGCCCGGTTGCCATTAATCTAAAGCGGCGGTTCGGGTCGCAAACCTTTGTATTTTACCACGGTTTTCAGTTTGCCACCCGCATTGCTTTACATTTGCGCGATAGAATAAAGATATGTTGCCGCGCCCGCTTAAGCCTCCATTCACACTGCCCGCCGTCGTCAACGGCTATCATCACCAATTTTCGTTCTCGTCTGTCGGCGATACATTGCGGTTCGGCGTTCTCGACCGATTTAATAAGCACGTGACGCAGGACATCGGACAGCTCAACGTTCCCGCCGACTTGGACGATTTGCTGACGGTGCTGGTCGGAATATAGAAGAACGCACCGGCGACGCCGTAGCCTCAAATCGTAATTTGCAACCCGTCATAGGCGACGGTCATGCCGAGCGGCGCGGCGCGTTCGTTCATTGCTTGATGGTTCAAGCCGCCCCGGTGCGAGATGTGCGTCAGGTAGAACGGGGCGTCCGGCGATAAGCAATCATCCGCGATCAGTTTTTGCCGAAACCGGGCGCACTCGTCGAGCGACAAATGCCCCTCATAGCCACTCTCGGCAATACCAAGCCCACATTCTACAATCGCGGCGTCCATGCGCCGTCCCCGAAGAAACGCCCATGTTTCTTCGGCGTACCAGCCTGTGTCGGAAGCATAGAGGAGGGTTTTTTGCGTTGCCGGTTCGGTGAAAAGATAATTTAGGCACGGTTCGTCTACCTTGTGGCGTGCGAGAACCGGCGTAACGTGCAAGTGTGCAACCGCACTCGTCTCGAACGGCGTCACCACGCCCATTTTCAGCGGCACGGGCTCAAAGAACCTACCCATGGTGACACGGATATGTTGCATACAATAATCGGTTCCCCAGATCTTGAGCGGGGCGTCTCGCTCCGGGGCGAAGTTCGGCGATAGGTATTGCAGTTCGCGCACGGCGAAATGGTCATCGTGGGAGTGAGTGAAAAGCAGATGCTTCAAGTCGCACAGCGGCAGATCTGGGTAGGCGTGAACCTGCGCGAGCGCGTCGGGCGAAAGGTCTACGCGCACGGTGTTGTCTACAAGGATGCCGGTGCGAAACCGCTTATCGCGCCCGCCGTGGGCGCGGGCAAACGCGCACACCGCGCAGTTGCAAAAAAGCGCGGGAACCCCTTCCGCCGCGCCGGTTCCTAAAAAAAACACGTTCATGGTTTTGTCGGCAGTTTTCCGGTTGCCTACCTATACAGTATCGGTAAATGAGAGCGTTTCGCAAGCGATTGCGCCTCGTTATTCGTCCCTTCGCTTTGTGATATATTACACACTTCTCGCGTGAGCGTAGTATAATGGCTTAGGAAACGCTATGACCACCGCAAATACCACCCCTAACATCCCGCCGGATGGCACGATTGTTCGCGCCGTGACCCTTGCGACGCGACGACTTCGCCAGCGTCGCGCCCTGAAGTTCGGGGCAACAGGGTTTCTTCTCGGTTCGGTGGTCGGCTTGGGCGTCGCCGCGTTGATTACCTACGATGTTCTGCGGGAGACGACGCTTCCGGGCGGGGCGGCGTTCCTGTTTTTGCCGACGCTCGCCGGACTTTTGGCGGGCGTGTCTTATGGCGTTCTCGGTAAGTACGATCCGGTCGCGGTCGCCCGCCTTTTAGAAAAACGCCTTGATTTGAAAGATCGGCTTTCTACCGCGCTGGCGAAACCCGCCGGGGAAGCCCATATTTCCGCCGCTCAGGAAAGCGACGCCCAAAAATACGTGCCGGGGGATGCGGAAGTGTTTCGCGCCGTGCCGCTGTCGCCCGTGCCGCGCCGCGTGTATGTCGCCGGGGCGGTGGCGTTGTCGGTTTTGCTGATGTATTTCGCGCCGGAACTGCCCGTTTTCTGGAACCCCACGATTCGCGCCGAACGCGCCGTTGTCAAAAAAGAGGGCGAGAAACTTCTTGCGGTAGCGAAGGCGGCGGCGAAAGAAGCGAAAAAGAAGAACCTGCCCGAAGCCGAAGCCGCCGCGAAAAAGGTCGAAGCACTCGGCAAGGAAATGGCGCGGGGGCGAATGCCACTACAAAAAGCGATGGCGGAACGCGCTAAACTCGCCGAAGATTTGCAGAAGGCACAGGCGAAAATCGCCCGCGACGAGCAAAGCAAAGCCGACCAAAAAACGAAAACCAGTCTCGGCGACGCGGGGCGCGATTTGAGCAAGGCGATGCAGGGGAGCAGTTCCGCGCCGGGGGCGAGTCCCCTGCCCGGCTCGGCGGACGCCCGCATGAAGGCGTTGCAGGACGCGATGGCTAAGGGCGACAAAAACGCGGCGGCGAACGCCCTGCGCGAAATGGCGGACGCGGCGGATCGAGGCGAACCCGCGCCGGGCGGCGAGCGCGACAAAACCGGGCGACAACTTGCCGCGCTTGGGGATTCTTTGCAGAAGAACGATTTGTCGGAAGCGGGACAATCGGCGCAAAACGCGGGGCAGTCCATGAGTCAGAACGCGATGCCGGAAGCCGCGCAGTCGCTTCGAGACGCGGCGGACAAGTTGGAGCAGGCGGGCGCGAACGAGAAAAGCGCGAATGGTTCGCAAGAGCAATCGAAGCCGGGTGAGCAATCGGGGCAATCAGGCAAGTCCGGGCAACAAGGTTCGTCCAGTCAGCAAGGGCAACAGTCGCAGTCCGGTCAGCAGGGCGGGCAGAGTAGCCAAAGTCAGGGAGCCGATTCGCGCTCGGAAATCCAGAAGGCGATTGACAAACTTACCGGCAAAGACCAGCGGCAACAGGCGCAACAGCAGCAAGGGCAAAGCGGTTCGCAAGGTCAGCAAGGTCAATCGGGGCAATCGGCAGGTGGACAGAAGCCGGGGCAGGGTCAGGGCAAGAGCGGGCAATCCGGTTCGCAAGGGCAAGGGCAGGGCAAGGGCGCGGGGCAAAAGGGAAGCGGTGGCAAGTCGGGCAGTTCGGGGGCGGGAAGCGGATCGTCGGGCGGCGCGAAAACCGGCGAGGAGGCACAGCGACTGAGCAAGGGCGCACGCGAACAGAATGTCAAGGCGAAGGTAAATGGCACGGGTCCCGAAACGGTGATTACCGAGCGTGACACCGACCGTTCGGGCTTGCCGGTATCGTCGCTTCCCTACTACAAAGAGTTCGTGAAAGGGCGCACGTCGCCCGCGAGCGAATCCGCGCAAACCGGCGACTCGGTGCCGAATGCGTACCGCGATCAGGTGCGCGGGTATTTCGACGAGCGAAGCGCGAAAGGGAGCAAACCGTAGTGGTACAACCCCGCGTTTTATGCGCCGTTCTTGTTGCCGTTTTCGCGTTGCCGGTCGCGGCGCAAACCCCCAAACCTTCGCCCTCCTCGGCACGGCGTCGCAAGCCGATTGTCGCGGCGTCGCCGAAGCCGTTGCCGTCACCCAGACCGACGCCGCGCCCGGTTCCACTTGCGGGGGCGTTCGGTACGGGGTCGCTACTCTGTACGCTACAGTCGCCGTTCATCAGCGAATCGTCGGGAATCGCGGCAAGTCGGCGCAACCCCGGCGTTTTCTGGACACACAATGATTCCGGCGACGGCGCGTATTTGTATGCCTTTGACCGCAAGGGGAAAACGGTCGGCGTGTATCTGGCGCACTCGGCGTTCGCGGGCGACTGGGAGGATATTGATGTCGCGCCCGGCGCGGACGGCAAGGGCAGTTTCATCTACATCGCCGACACCGGCGACTACGCCAAGAACCGCGCCGATACGTGCGTCTACCGCATCCCCGAACCGGTGCTATCGCGGCAAACGCGGGTCGGAACGCAGTCGCGCCCCCTGCTCACCGAGACGCGGGCGGAACGGCTTTTGTTCGCGTACCCCGACGGTTTCCACGACACCGAGGCGTTGCTGGTGCATCCGCAGACCGGCGCGATTTATCTGGTGACGAAAGAGGAGAACGGCGCGGCGGACGTGTACAAGTTCCCTCCGCTGAAAGCCGTGGAGAACCCGCTCACCCGCCACGTTTTACAGAAAATCGGGTCGCTGACGTTTAGCGAGGCGGGACTGCACCCGTTCCCGAACCGCGTCACCGGGGGCGACATCGCACCCGACGGCAAGCGACTCCTGGTGCGAACATACTACGCCGCCTACGAATGGCGGCTCCCCGACGGCGAAACCGATTTCGACGCGATTTGGAACACCGCGCCCGTATCGGTCGCCTTGCCAACCCAACCGCAGGGCGAA
>JACMIU010000440.1 GCA_014380985.1 Armatimonadota bacterium
GTGTGCTAAACGGAATCGCCGCCGTTTTGCCGCAAATGCGGGAGCGAAAATCGGGGCATATCATTAATGTTTCGAGTATCGGGGCGCATCAGGTATCGCCGACCGCCGCTGTGTACTGCGCGACGAAGTTTGCGGTGAACGCGATTTCCGAGGGCTTACGGCAGGAAAATGCCGACGTGCGCGTCACGATTATTTCGCCGGGCGTGGTCGAGTCGCAACTCGCCGATTCGATTAGCGATCCGGCTTCGCGGGAACTGATGAAGGAATACCGCGCCATCGCGTTACCGGCGGACGCTATCGCTCACGCGATTGCCTACGCCATTGACCAACCCGCCGGAGTCAACACGGCGGAAATGATCGTGCGCCCAACGGCAGGTACGAACTAACGTAAAGAAACGGACAAAACCTATGGAAAATACAACACAAAAAATCGCCCTTGTCACCGGGGGAAGCCGGGGCTTGGGACGCGAAACCGCGCTGAGCCTCGCGGCAAAGGGCGTGGACGTTATATTAACGTACCACTCGAAACAGGACGCAGCGGAAAAAGTGGTCGCCGCCATCACCGCGCACGGGCGCAAAGCGGTTGCTCTGAAACTCGACACCGGCGATATAAAGTCGTTCGACGCTTTCGCGGAGGCGGTGCACCATGCGCTAACGGAAACATGGGGCGCGACGCAGTTTCATCATCTGGTCAACAATGCCGGGGTGGGGATTTACGCCCCGTTCGCCGAAACCACCGAGGATCAGTTCGATATGCTGATGAACATGCACTTCAAAGGGGTGTTCTTTCTGACGCAGAAACTGCTTCCGCTCCTTGCGGACGGCGGCGCGATAGTGAACCTTTCGAGCGGACTTGCCCGCTTCGCTACTCCGGGATACTCGGCGTATGCCGCGATGAAGGGCGGGGTCGAGGTGCTGACGCGCTACTTGGCGAAAGAACTCGGCGCACGCGGTATTCGCGTAAACACGGTCGCACCGGGCGCGATTGAAACCGATTTCGGCGGCGGCGCGGTGCGCGATAACAAAGAGATAAACACTCAAATCGCCTCAATGACGGCACTCGGACGGGTCGGGGTTCCCGGAGACATCGGTCCTATGATAGCCAGTCTCTTGGGGGACGATAACCGGTGGATAACCGCACAGCGCATCGAGGTATCGGGCGGACAAAACCTGTAGCCACGTTGCCGCTTTGTGATGAATGGGAGTGCGTTGCAAACTAACAATTCCCTGCGGCTCCCATCCCCTATGAAGGATGGGAACCGCAGGGAATTATCAGACCGACTTATTCAAGCCGCCAACGCAAAACGCCACCGGATACGCCCGGTTGCAGTTGTACTTCGATGCGGAACGCCGTTGCCGTGACCGGTGCGAACATTGCCGTGTTGTACTTATCTCGCGCCACGCCGTACCGCGCCTCGCTCGAAACCGGTTTCCAATCTGCGGCGTCCCCGTTCTTGTAAACCAGCCGCCAACTTTGCGGCACACGACACTGCCCCGTGCCGGAATCATCGAACCAATACACCGAAACCGACGAAATGGTTTTTGGCTTGGGTAGCGAGCACTGCACCCACTCCGCCGTTCCCTTGTGGTCCCACCACGTAAACCGGCGCGTCACGAGATCGTTGGACGCTTTCGGTTCGCTGGGGTCGCTCATCGCGCCGAGGGCGTTGGTCATCGCCGCAATCGTGTCGCTGTTATGTGATGCGGTCGCCAGCGTATTGTCTGGCTCCGTCCACTCGTGTGCGTCCGCGCCTGTGCCGATAGTTGGGAACGAGGTAATCCGAAGCCGCGCCGCGCCCATCGGAATCAGTCGCACCGTTTCAGTCGGCTCGGACGATAGCACCGGGCTGGGCTGAAGCACGGAAACCACGTCGAGCGCGTCCGTTTTCCAGTTCGGTATTTTTTTCGCTTTTGCCCGCAGTTCAATCGGCACAGTGGCATGGGTGAACGGGTTCACCGCCACCGTGCCCGTCTTCTTTAGCACCGTGAACGATTGCGCGGGGCTGACCGCGTCGAGAATTAAACCGTAGTTCCACGGCGTTTGTGCGTAGACGGCGTATTCGGGCCATCGCTCGGTTCCGCCATACCTGTCCCACCGTTCCCCGATAGCAAGCGAGTAGGAGAGGGCCCCCCGATCTACCGAGACCGAGTTCTGATTGGTTGTCCATCGGCGAACGCGAATGCGCATCGGCAAGCGAAGCGTGATTTTGTCGCCGGTTTTCCACGTTCGATTAACGACAAGGAAGGAATCCGCCTTCGCTTTGACGACGACCGGTTTGTTGTTGACCTGTACCGTCGCCGCGTCGCACCAGCCCGGAATCCGCAGATAGAGCGGAAACGCCACGGCTTTCGGCGACGTGACCGATAGTTGCACCGTATCACCGAATGGGTATTCGGTTTCCTGCGCGATAGTCACTGTCGTTCCATCGCCGACTTTCGCGCTCACCGTGGATGCGGCGTACAAGGTTGCCGCCAACCCTTTGTCAGCAGTCGCCTGCCATAAGTTTTCGGCATAGTAGGGCCACGCCATGCCGTAGTTGTGCGGACAGCAACGATAGTCGCGGATACCCGGCTTGTAGGCTTGCATCGCAAAACCGTTCTGAAAGTCGTCGCCTTTCACAGCGTTATCGAGTTGGACGGCGTTCATGGAGGTGACATAATGGATTGACTTTTGCTCTGGGTCAAGCGATGCCGGAAGCATATTGAACGCCAAATCTTCGCAACGATCCATCCATTTTGGGTTTCCCGAAAGGCGTGTCAGTATCTGGAACGACAACATATATTCGGCGATGCCACACGTCTCGAATCCTTGCCGCGGGTCACGGTAGCCGGGGCGGCAGTTTTCGTCGCCCGCGAATCCGCCGCCCGCCATCTGTCCCCACTCGCCCATCACTTGTGCGTATAAGCGTTCCGTCGCCTTCAGATACTTGGGGTCTTTGTCAAGCAGTCCGAACTGCGCCGGTTCGCGGAACCCTTGTGTGAAGTTGACATTGTGCAGGTTCGGTTCACCGCTTGTCCAGTTAAAAGAACCCTCATGCGCCTTGCGGGCAAGATCAAGTAAAAAAGCGTCCCCGGTGCGGTTGTAGAGCCAGTAGATGATCTCTAAATTGTCGCCCCATCGGTATCCTCCCCAGCCTTTGCCAAACTGCGATACCGGCTGCTCGTTCTGGAGTTTGAAAAAATTGGTCAAAAACGGTAGCACTTTCGGATCGTTATACATCTCGTGGTACGAACAGATAGCCGAAAGCACGGGCATATGGGGCCAGAAGTCGGGTCCGCCGTCCAGAGATGTACGGGCTTCCTTCGGTCCGAACCAGCCATCGGGTTGCTGATTGGCGATGATTCCCCGAATCCACTTGTTGGCAAGGGCAATCGTATCCGGGTCGCCGGTAACATAGCCGAGGTCGGCATAGCCGCGTAACCAGTAACTCAGTTCTTCCCATCCGCCGCTGTGCGCGGGGTCTACCCATCCGTTTTTCTCATACTTCAGATATTCGGATACTTCGGAGTATCGCCCGCATAGTCCGTTCACTTCGAGCGTGAGTTGATGCGCGAGCCAGCCTTTGGGCTTGATACTCCCGACCGGCAACTTCAAAAAGGGGTTTGGTGCAAGCGGGGCACGGTTCGGTGTGTAGTAACCGCCCGGCACGTTGGTTGTCGCAACCGGTGCGGTACGAACCACGCTCGCGTCTGCTTCGGCAGGTTTGCGAATCACAGCGGCGGTGGCTAAACCGGTTTTCAGGAAATCACGGCGTTTCATAATGTTTCTGTCCCTTTCGTTGAAACGAGTATACCTGTCCTCGCCTTTTCAGTCAAAAGGGTGATCCCGCCGCTCCCAACCAATGCCGATGGCGTTTCGAGGCGGTGTACCGAAAACATCGCCTGTCAGTGTGTCGAAGTGTCAGGCGGTATCAATCTATAACCTGATCGGCGGGCGGCATTCGCGTCTCGTTTCGGGGCGCGAACGCCACCAGTTGCAGAAAGTCGCCTACCGAGCGGTGTGACTCGATGGGATGACGGAGCGACTGGTCATACTCGATGGTGTACCGGTTGCGTCGCCCGTCGCGCTCGCGCATCAGTACGCCGCCGTCTTCTAATTCCGACACGATGCGTTGCACGGCGCGTTCGGTAATCCCGACCTTGACGGCGACATCGCGTAGCCGCATTTCGCCATCCCCGGCGAGGCACACCAAAACGTGCGCGTGGTTCGTAAAAAACGTCCATTCCATAAACAGCAGTATACCGCATTTTTTTTCGCGTTAAACATATCGTGTATTTTGTGTCGGAAATAACACGATTTTTCGTTGAAGGCTTTCGTGCGGTATCCTCTCTAATAAGACGGGGGAGACGCGATATGCGATGGGCGACAGGGTTGGCTTGTTTAGCGGCGATAGGCATGGTTTGCGGGTACGAGGCGCACCGCACGGCGACGGCGCAAACGGCGCAAAACGCGCCGCTGTCGTTCGTCCGGCTTGCCGCGACGGATACGATAATGGTGAACGGCTCCGTGCAAGGGTGCGGCGGTGGAAACCGGTACCGACTGGAATACGCGCTGGTTCCGTCGCCACGAATCACTGTTTACAAGGACGGCGGCACGACGCAGGAAAACTGGAATCAACCGCTACCGCGTGTCGGAGTCGTCACGCTGACACCGGCGCAGGTGGAACGCTTGGATAACCGGCTACACTATTGTCGCGGCAAACACAACGTCGGTTCCACTACCCACGAGGAAATAACAGTCACGGCGTTTCACGCGGGGAAGGCGACCGGCGTAGAGTCTTACACCGATTCTACCGGCTCGATAGACAAACTGGACGACGCCGACCCGCGAGATATTGCCGCGATTCCCGAACGGGAAAGATCGTTCGCCGACCCGCGCCCCGTGCTGTCGCTGTACCGTCTTTTCGAGATTGCCGAGCAGTCCGGCGAGCGGAACATGACGCTTCCGTACAAAGATATTCCCCGCGAAAAAACGCGGATGTACGAGTTAGCCGAGGAGCAAATCCGGTACGCCGCGCTGGAAAAGCAAGCCGACGCGATGCTACGCACCTTGCCGGGGTTCGCAAAGGTGAATGAAGTGTTCACGATGTCGAGCATTCCTATGTCGGATTACATCGGGCAGGAGGAGGTTTTTGCCGCCGCACTATCCGCCCGAAGCACCCGCACCGTGGACAAGGTAGACATTTACCTGCCGGTAAAAAACAGTAAACCGGCGACGGATTGGAACGCGGTGCTACCAACGATAAGCCGCGTCGAAGCCCGTGCCAAATCGTTGCCGTGGATCGCGGCGTGGAAAGGAGAACTCGCCGACCGACACGTCAATATCGGCATTCATGGTGGCGACGTTCTACAGGAAAGGGAACCGCAGTACGATGTGTACCCGGCATGGAAACACGCCGGGCTACGGGGGCTACCAACATACAAGATGTTGCTTCGCTGGAGTGATTATAGTTTCGTAACGGTGTATGTCGGTGACGAGGACAACCGCGCTTTGCTGACCAACACAAACTGCCAGAAAAAGGAGCGCGGTGTTTGGTTCTCTAGTTTGGAACTCCACTACTCCCCAACACAAACCGTGCCGGAGTATTACATTATCGCGCCGGACGGAAGCCGGACGCGCAACACGCGAACCGATTACCGAACGCCGCGATGGTTCGCCGCGCAAAAGTCGCGCCCGTCGCCCTAAACGCGGGCAGGAATACCGCCTTCCCGGCGCGAACATAGCCACATTACACCCGCGCTACCGCTTGCAACGTTGCCGCCCGCGCTCCCAACCTATCGAAGCAGGAGTTGAACCGCCGTTATGAGTATGACACGCGCCGCGTCTCTAATCCGAGATATTCCCGATTTTCCCTCGCCGGGAATCTTGTTCAAAGACATCACGCCGGTTTTAGGCAACGCAGAGGCTCTACGCGAAACCGTGGACGCCCTCGCGGAAGCGGTTGCCGCGCTTGCGCCCGACCGGATTGTCGCTATCGAATCGCGGGGCTTTTTGTTCGGAATGCCGGTCGCCTACAAACTCGGCTTGCCGTTCACGCCGGTTCGCAAAAAAGGCAAACTGCCGTATCAAACCGTGGAGCAGGAGTACGCCTTAGAGTATGGAACCAACATCGTGGAGGCGCACGTAGACGCCGTGGAACCCGGCGACCGCGTGGTTATCGTGGACGATTTGCTGGCGACCGGCGGCACGGCGATGGCGGCGGCGACTCTGGTGGAACGGCTCGGCGGCACGGTGGTCGGCTTCGCGTTTCTCGTCGAACTGGCGTTCCTCAAGGGGCGCGAACGATTAGACCGGGGCGATATTATCGCCCTGCTGACGTACTAAAGCACACTATGCCAACCGTCGCCGAAATCATCACGCATCTTCACCATCACGCGCCGCCGCATCTCCGCATGGAGGGCGACCCGCACGGCTTGCTCGTCGGCGACGCCGATGCGGAAGTTTCGCGCCTTGTCGTAAGCCTTGACGTGACGCCCGCCGTGGCAAAACACGCCGCCGAAACCGGGGCGCAACTGATAATCGCGCATCATCCGCTGATTTATCAGCCGCTAAAGCGTGTCGTGGCGAACGAACCGCATCCCGGCGGCGTCGTTCTGTCGTGCATCCGGGCGGGTATCGCGGTCGCTTGCGCCCACACGAACTGGGATGTCGCCGAACGCGGCATCAACGATGTGCTGGCGGAACTGCTCGGCTTGGCAGACACGAAGCCGGTGCAGGTGACGTACCACGATCCAATAGTGAACCTTGTGGTGTTCGCGTCCGAAGAGCGACGTTGGCGGGTTTGGGACGCTATGGTCGGCGCAGGGGCGGGGCATATTCCCGGTTCGCTCTACGACCGGTGCGCGTTCTGGGGAACCGGCACGGGAACGTTTCGCCCGATGGAGGGTGCGAATCCGCAAATCGGCGCGGTCGGCGTGTCGGCATTCGTCACGGAGAACCGGATAGAAACCGTGATGCCCAGCCATTTAGTCCCTGCCGTGCTTGCGGCGGTTCGTGCCGCGCACGGCTACGAGGAAGTCGCGCACCAAATCGTGCCGCTCACGAACACCGGCAAAGAATACGGTATCGGGCGCGTTGGAACCCTCGCGGAAACGATTACCGGGGGCGAACTGCTCGCCCGCGTTCAAACCGCGCTTGACTTCGACGCCGTGCGAATGGTCGGCGATTCGGGCAAACCGGTGCGAACCGTGGCGGTCGGCGGGGGCGCGTGTGCCTTCCTTCTGTCCGATGCAATCCGGCACGGCGCGGACGCACTGGTCACGTCCGACGTGCGCCACCACGAATACGTAGACGCAGAATCGCGGGGCATTCTGCTTCTTGACGCCGGACACGCGCAAACCGAAACGCCCGGAACGCGCCGCTTGTCCGAACTACTCGCCGCCGCGCTACCGGGCGTCGCGGTGGACTTTCTTTAACCGGGCATCATCCACGAGTCTTCGCGGTTGGTGTAATTGAAAAACCGCCCTGTGTCGGCTATCGTCATGCGGTCGAAAACCGTAATCATGCCGCTCACCGATTCTTCGGGGAGTAGCGTCGCCGTGCCGCCCCGCGTCATATCGGTTTGTACGTAGCCGGGCGCGATTCCGATTACCGTAACACCGAGCGGCAACAGGTCGAACGAAAGCGAACGAATCACGTGATTGAGTGCCGCCTTGCTCGCGGCGTAACCGTATTGCCCGCCCGCCTCACCAACGCGGTCTGACAATACGCCGACTCCGGAAGTCAGGTTGGCGACAAGCGGCGTGTTCCCGCGTTCGAGCAAAGGCGCGAACTGTTGGGCAACCAGTGCGGGGGCGATGGCGTTCACCGCGAAAACGTGCGCGATCTTCTCAGCGTCCAAACAAAACAACCCGCGTTCACCAGTGGCGAAGGTTCCGGCGTTGTTCACCAAAATATCCAGCGTATCGGTGGTTTCGCCGACGATTCTTCGCGCCGCTTCAATACTGTCGGGTTGCGCCAAGTCCAGCGGCACGACAATGAGGCGTTCTCCAAACCGCTCAGTAAGTTGGTGCAGTTCGTGCGCCGTTTCGGGAACGCGGCAACCGGCATACACCCGGTCGCCGCGCAGAAGGAACTGCCGCACGAACTCGTAGCCGAGACCCCGATTCGCGCCGGTGACGAACACGGTCGGCGAAATCAGCCGCATACTTGCGCCGCCTGCACAGGCAAAACTTGTTTTGCCGATTCGCCTGATTTACTCACCGATTTGTACCACGACATAGCCGTTGTTGCCGTTCGGGCGCGTTACATACACTGCGACCGATTTGCCGTTGCCGGTTTGCGATTTTAATAGGGCGTCTTTGGCGCGTTCCACTTCGGCAACGGTGGTGACGGCGGTTTGTCCGACGCGGGTAATCACGTCGCCGACATTGATACCGGCGCGGGCGGCGGGGCTGTTATCCACGACGCGGGCAACCACCACACCGGCGCGAACCGTTTCCGGTATCCGTAGCGCACGGCGGCTTTGCTCGCTGAGCGGCGTGAGCGAAACGCCTAAAGTATCGCTAATCGGCGTTTCTGGTAGGGTTTCCGGCGCGGTCGGTTTTTCCGCGGGCGTGGTTTCGTCCACCGCTTCTCGCGGCGTCACGGTGAGTTTAAGGAGTTCGCCGCCCCGTCTCACGGTCAGCGTCCCCGGCTTGCCAATAGGCGACGCGGCGACTTTTCGTTGCAGGTCGGCATCGCGGGTAATCGCCGTGCCGTTCCAATCGGTAATCACGTCGCCGGTTTGCACCCCGGCACGAGACGCGGGCGTATCCGGCAAAACGTTGTTCACAATCACGCCTTTGGTTCCGGCGGGTAAGCCGTAGGCGGCGGCGTCCTCGGCGGCGACACTGCTCATCGCAACACCGATAATCGCACGGCGCACCTTGCCGTCTTTGACCAATGCCGTCGCCACCTCTCGCGCTACATTAATCGGGATCGCAAACCCGATGCCGACATTGCCACCGGTGCGCGAATAGATCGCGTTATTGACGCCGATTACGCGCCCGTAAATATCAAGCAGTGCGCCGCCCGAATTGCCGGGATTGATAGAGGCGTCGGTTTGCAGATAATCGTTCAGCGAACCCTGCTCGGCTAAATTGACCTCGCGGGCGTTGGCGGAAATCACGCCCACGGTGAGCGTGTTCGACAAGCCATACGGGTTGCCGACCGCGATAGCCCAGTCACCGACCTGCACCCGGCTCGAATCGCCGAGCGACACGGTAGGGGCGTCGGTGATCGGAATCTTGACCACGGCAATATCGGAGCGGGCATCCGACCCCAACACTTTGGCGTCCTTAAACTCGCGCCCGTCTAAAAGTTTCACGGTCACGCGGTCGGCTCCATCTACCACGTGTGCGTTGGTGATAATCAAGCCCAACTTGTCGTAGATAATGCCCGACCCGGCTCCGGTTTCCACCTGTCCGCCGCGAGGGGCGGGACGGGGCGCGTTTTGCGCCGGGTGGAAACCGTTCCCCGGTTCGGCGTTGCTCTCAAACGAGTTGGGGCGAAGCCCGCGAAACTGCCGGAAAAACTCATCTAACTCTTCGTTGTCGCCGTCGGGCGACATACGGAACGGCGGCAACGTCCCCCGTTGTTGCTGGAGCGCACTGACATTGCGGCTGGTAGTGATAGTGACCACGGCGGGTTCGGCAACGCGGGCGACTTCGGCGAACGCGGTCTGCATCTGCACGGCGTTTTGCACACCGGGCGTTTGTGCCACCACGGCGACTTTGGGTTTCGGCGACTGCGCCACGGCGGCGGTATCGCGCAGGGTATAGCCCCCTGCGGCGGCGACCGCGATCAGTGCGGCTCCTGCGGCGATTTTCGGTAAAAGGGTCTTGTTCATCGTGTTGTGTTGTCTCGCTAAGTGTGTTTACTGACGCGGTTTGACGTGCCGCTATAAATATCGGTTCGCTTGCGTGTTAGGTTCCCGGTGCGGTTGTTCGCTCAAACATAAGGGGCGGTGCGCCGCTAAACCGGTAAACAAACGATTGAAAAATTAAACGGGCGCAAGCGGCAATCAATGCCGTTTGCGCCCGCTTTCGTTGTGTATCCTGTTCTCTACCGTCTTGTGGAGCCGTACAATCGTTTGGAAGTCCATCTATACAGACGAAAACAAAGCGCGAAATGTTTCCGTTTTGGACAAACCGGCTGTAGTATTTTTTATGCCCGGCGAAATGCGGGTAAAACGATGTAGGAGAAAGCAAGATATGTGCGGACGATTTACACAACACCATGACGCGGGGCAAGTCGCATTGCGATTCGCGGTGGACGAAGCGAACGCCACGGTCGCGCCGCGCTACAATGTCGCGCCCCAACAGTACGTGCCGGTCGTCTATGCACCGGAGTCGCTACGCCTTCTCGAAGATTTCCGCTGGGGCTTGGTTCCGTCGTGGGCGAAGGACGCCGCCATCGGGCAAAAGATGATCAACGCCCGCTCGGAAACGGTTTCCGAAAAGCCGTCGTTTCGCGCCGCACTCACGCGAAGGCGTTGCCTGATTCCCGCCGACGGCTTCTATGAATGGGAGAAGCACGAGGACGGTTCGCGCCATCCGGTGCATTTTCGCTTAACCGGGGGCGACACTTTCGCGTTCGCGGGGCTGTGGGAAGAGTGGCACGATCCGGCAAGCGAATCGCCGCTACGCACCTGCACCATCATTACCACAACGGCGAATGAAACCGTGGGGCGCGTCCACGACCGGATGCCGGTGATTCTCGCACCCGACGCCGAAACCCTCTGGCTCGACGCCGAAATGCGTGACAAAGACGTTTTGCGCTCGCTCCTCGTGCCGTACCCCGATGGCTCGATGGAAGCGTTCGCCGTTTCGCGCCGGGTCAATTCCCCTGCGAACGAGGGCGCGGACTTGCTCGCGCCTATTTCGTGAAGTGGAGTAGTGTAATCGGCGGGTCTTCGCCGGACGTGATCTCGACCAACTCGTCGGGGTTCACTTCGTCGCTCATGATTCCCGCCGCCGTTTTGTGGTACACGGCTTTCGCATCGGGAACGGTGTGTGTCGCGCCGGAAGCGAACGCGACCGTCACCGCGCCGTCGCTCAGGGTAATCGCCTCCAGCGACTGGTCGGATACTTCCATGCGCGGACCACGCTTAGGGTCGGCGACCTCGACATTAACCGCCGCGCCTTTGCGCCGTTCGGTGAAAACTTCAAAAAACGATGTCCATTGATCTTCGGGGATTTGATGCGTTGCCATGTGTGCCTCCTGATGGTATCTGACCGTAGCATACCCGATATGTTCGCGTTTCACGCACGGCATAAAGACGCGGGGCGTTCGCCGAGTCTGGCGAACGCCCCGCGTTTTTCTCGGCGGTATTAACCGCCCGGCTCTAAAATCCCATAGTTGCCGTCGCCGCGTCGGTAGAGAACGTTCACCTCGCCCGTGTCGGCATTCTCGAAAACGAAGAAGTTATGCGACAACAACTCCATCTGTTCCACGGCTTCACCCGCGCCAATCGGCTTAATTTCAAACCGCTTGTGCCGCACGATGCGCCCGGTAACGGGTTCGTCGGGGGGCAATTCGTCTATGATCTCGGCGTCCTTCAAGGACGATACTTCGCCGTGCTTGCCGTAGTGATGGTGCGCGTTCTTGCCAACGTGGCAGTTCGCCCCGGCTTTGTCCTTGAACTTACGCATTTGCCGCTCTAACTTATCGCTAATGCGATCCATCGCGGCATATAAATCGTCGCCATGTTCCTCCGAGCGCACCTTGACGCCGTCGCCGTCAAGCAACACTTCGACGCGGTGTTCGCGCCCCGATACCGATTGCGTCACCGTCGCGGTGTGCAGATTTTTGAAGTGCTTTTCGAGTTTCGATAAGCGTTTGTCGGCGTACTCCCGTAGTGCGTCCGTCACTACAACCCCTTTGCCTCGTACCATTACTTGCATTGGTTCCCTCTTTTCGTGGCGAGGGTTCGGGTGAACCCCTACCGTTGAATCAGCACGGTCGCGTGAACCGCGATGCCTTCGCCGCGCCCGACAAACCCCATCTTTTCGTTGGTGGTTGCCTTGACGCTCACGGCGTCCGCGCTTATTCCTAAACTTACGGCAATGGTCTCGCGTATCGTTCCGGCACGCGGCGCAATCTTCGGCATTTCGGCGAGAACGGATATGTCTACATTGCCGACGCGCCAACCTTCGGCGTCTAAGCGTGCTTTGACTTCGTCGAGAAACTCGATAGAACGCCGGTCTTTGTGTGCCATATCGGACGGGGGGAACAGTACGCCGATGTCGCCCATGCCCGCCGCGCCGAGCAGGGCGTCGCAGACGGCGTGAAGCAGGGCATCGGCGTCCGAGTGTCCGAGCAAGCCTACGGGCGATTCGACGAAGTGAACGCCGCCAAGCCATAACGGGCGACCCACGGCGAATTGGTGAACGTCGTAGCCATGCCCGACGCGGAACGTAGAAACGGACGGGGTGGAGGACGATTTGGCAAGCCGCCGCGCTAAAATCGCTTCCGCCAACTCCAAATCCTCCGGGCGCGTGACTTTGATATTTTCCGGCGACGCGGGGACAATCGCCACGTGAAAAAAGTAGCGTTGGTAGAACGAAGCGTCGTCGGTGGCGGCAAGCCCCTCATCAAGGGCGTACTGATGCGCGTGTCGCAGAAGCGCGGCGTCGAACGTCTGCGGGGTTTGCACCGACCAAAGCGCGGCACGGTCAACGTATTCGCCGAGTAAAGCGATACCCGCGCCGCTTTGTAGCGTATTGTTACGCTCCCCGCGTGCCAGCGAATCGCTCACCGGATACGCGGCGGTCGCCGCGCCGTGCGAGTTTTTCGCGGCAACCACGGTGTGGGCAATCAGTTCCGGCGTCACACAGCACCGCGCCGCGTCGTGTACGGCGACATGAGTAGCCGTTTCGGGAATCGCGCTCAGACCTAATCGCACCGATTCCTGCCGCGTGCCGCCGCCCGTCACTACGCCAACGACCTTGCCGCCACCAAATTGCTCGCCGATTTCGCGCAGTCGCGGCAGGTCGGGTTCGCTCCCGATGATGATAACGGCGTCCACCGCGTCGCAATCGGCGAACGCTTGCAGTGTCCAGCCGAGAAGCGGGCGACCGAGAAGCGGCGCGAACACCTTGTTTTCGCTACTTCCGAACCGGACGCCTGATCCCGCCGCCGGGATCAGCGCGTAAACCTTGCACGTCGTTTCTTCCATTGATTCCATTAGTGTATGTACCGTTCGTGCCACGCGGTGCGTCGTCGCGGTCGGTCGGCGCGGACTCGTCGGTATCGCTTTCCGGTTCGTCATCGGCGAGGTGCGCGAAAATCATCTTGCCCGCTTGCGTTTGCGTCACCGATTGCACCAGCACCGGCACGGTTTCGCCGATTTTGCGCCGCGCCTCCTCGACCACCACCATCGTGCCGTCGTCCAAATAGCCGACGCCCTGCCCCGGCGACTTGCCGTGCTTCACAATCGTGACGTTCATCTCCTCGCCGGGAAGCACCACCACCTTGATGCAGTTCGCCAGTTCGTTGATATTCAGAACCTGTACGCCTTCGAGCGACGCGACTTTGTTCAAGTTGAAATCGTTGGTGACAATCGCGCCGTGCATCGCTTTCGCAAGGCGTACGAGCCGCGAATCCACCGCCTCTTTGCCCGGCGCGAGCTTGTCGTACTCGCGCACCGTGAGTTTCAAATCGAGTTGCATCTGCCGCAAAGTGTCCAAGCCCCGGCGACCCCGCGCTCGCTTCAGCGCGTCCGCCGAATCGGCGATATGTTGCAACTCCTCTAAAACGAAGCCGGGAACATACAAATGCCCTTCGATGAACCCGGCACGGGCGACATCGGCGACGCGACCGTCTATGATGACGTTCGTGTCGAGCAGCTTGAAGCGTTCGTCCACGGGGGCGGGTTCCGGCGCGGTTTCTTTCGGCGGAATATAAAAGCGGATTTCTTCCTTGAGCGACCAACCGGCGGACACGGTGAAATAGGTAATCACCACCGCGAGTAGGAGCGACAGTACGACGGCAAGCGCGAGTGAACGCGGCGACACGGTCAGTATCACCGGAATCGAAACAATCGCCGACAATACGAAGCCAATCGCCAAGCCTCCGGCAAGAGCGAGTTTATCCTTCGCGCCCATCTTGTCAAGGCTTGCTCCAATCTCCTCGATTTTGCGGAAAACAAAGCGTCCGAACGCGATTCCGAAAAACACGGCGGCGACCATGAACGTGCCACGGTAGAGCCATTTCGACCACTCCGCCGCGAAAGTAGATTTGATCTCGCTGTCGGACACCACATATGCCAGTGCCGCCTCGGCGACAACCCAACCGAGGATCGCCAGTAGCGCGGTCATCAGCAAGGTGAAAACCAACCGCCAGAGTTTGCCGCCGCTCATAAATGGTACGTCCGTTTCCGTTCGCGTTTTCGCGAAAAAAGCGCGTTAGTTGCGACTGCCGCCCGCGATTCGGATGCGCGATTGTTCGCGGCGAATCGTTTCGTTGAGTTCGTCCCGGCTGGCGTTCGCGGTGTCGGGGCTACTTTCCAGAGTGGCGAGCAGTTGCCGTGCCGCCTGAAGCGACGCTTCCGCGCCGGTCAGATCAATGTCAATCGAGCGTTCGGCGGTGTCGGCAAGCACGGTGACTTGCTCCCGCGACACTTCCACGGTTCCGCCCGCGACGGCATACGTTTCCTCCGCGCCGCCCGGCAGTTTGACCACGCACTCCCCGACACCGAGTTCGGCGAGAAGCGGCGCGTGTCCGGCTAAAATGCCCATCGAGCCACCGCTCGCGGGCAGTTGCACAGCGGCAACGGTCTCGGATACCACGGTGCGTTCAGGGGTAACAATAGATAAGGGAAAGGTTCCAGCCACGTTAGTTTAATCGTCCAAAATGTTAGAATAGTTCGGCTTGGCGCGACCGCGAAAATGCGAAGCGCGTTTGCCGTCGCCGCTATTGTACCGCAGAATCGGCGCGATGGAGTAGGCACATCAGGGACGAGGGTAGTTTTCGCCCCAAGAAACGACCTTGCCGCGCTCGAACTTCACGATAAAGGCAAACGGTGGGTTGCTCGGAAACCGCCATTCGTCCGTTGCCGGTGAAGTAAGCCTCTCCAAGTTCGCAGCACGGGAGTCGATGCTTGGCGGGAAGCCGCAGATTCGCGCCACCATTTCGCCCGTCATGCCGCGCCGTAGTCCGCCCGCGAGCAGTGCTTTGCCGAGTTTCGGCGCGGCAAGTTTTGCGATGTGCGCGGGACTGGAGAGCGAGAACGTTTTCTCGAAGTCCCATGGCGCGAAGCGTTGCAAGTAGTAGCCAGCGTAGCCGGAGTTTTTCCGCGTGGCGCGGTTGGTGCTGATGTCGAAAGCAACCACAGTGGAGCCTTTGAGCGGTTTGAGAACTATCACGAGCGGGCTATGCGTTTTTCGATACACGTCCGCTATGCCGGTCGGCGCGAGGGCGGCTTCTTTTGTCCGCACCCGCACAATGCGAAGCACCCGTAGCGGCGAGAGGTAATTGAATTGCAACGTTGTTCGCGTCGTATTGCCGTCCTCGGCAGGAATCGCGGTTACAGCAACGTTTCCATACGGATACACGGTTTTACCCTCGTACTTTTTTTGCAAGTAGCGCACGTCGTCATCCTCGACAAGAGGGAAAATCCCGCCGAGGTCATCTATTCTGTCTTCTGCCACAGAAGACCGTCCATATTTTAATGCGCCGAACCCTTGTATTTTTTCAAATTGTATAGAAAGAAAGTACAAATCCGGGTTGAAGGCGGCGGGATCAGGAATCTCCCGGTCGTAATCTTTTAGCGTAAGGACTTGAAGGCGAATGTCCTTCGTTTTATCCGACGATTCGCGGTAATCCAAAAGCGTGGTGTCTAAAACAAGAAACTTCTGCCCCTTGCGATACTCCGGTTCCCGGTTGGGCGGGGGCGGTAAGTACACGCCGGTTTTGGGGTCGAACGACGCCTTGCCGCGTGTCGGCACAGGCAATGCTTGACTGTTCGCGGGCAAAGGCGACGATACCAGCAAGACAACGGCGGCAAGCACAAGTAGCA
>JACMIU010000441.1 GCA_014380985.1 Armatimonadota bacterium
AACGGCGACCAATCGGCGTTCGTGCAACCGCTTCTCATACGGCGTCACGCCGTCCACGAGGGTGGCGCGGTACTCAAACACGCGGTTGTACAGGGTTCGCATACGGAGCGACAGCACCGATTCCGTGGGCGGCGTAACATTCGTGAGCGTGACGATTCGCGCCGCGACATAATCCATCGCGGCGGCGATTCGTTCGTTCACGGTGGTTTGCGTCGCGGGGTGCAGGTTGTATTCGCGCTCTACGCCCTCTAAAACGCGAATACCCGCCGCCCGCGCCCGATGCCAGAGCCTTTGCGTCGGATCGGTCGGCAAGCCCATCGCCGACTCGAGGCGTGTCAAAGCGGCGTGAATCGCCGGTGCAGGGTCGGAAACATAGCGGTAGCGCACCACGAGCGGAATGATCGGCAGTGCCATCGTCAGCGGTTGGTTCTGCGCCTCAAGGCGTGACAAACAGCGGAACGCTACGTGAATCGCGCCCCGGTGGCACGGTATTACCGTGTCGTTCTGCATATGCGTTTCGCCTTCGGGAAACATCACCATCTTGCAATTTTCGCGGAGCAAAGCGTGTTCGCACATCCGTAGCGAACGAAAATCAGGGTAGCCGCGCCGGATAGAAAACGTTCCCATGCGGCGAATCAACGCGCCCTTCCAACCTTGAAAAATCTCGTGCGTGGCAACATAGCGGAACGGATCATTCACCTGCCGACTAAGCCCGGCAATCACGGTCGGTTCGGTGACGGATGGATGGTTGGGAAGTAAAAGCGCGGGGCGACCGCGTAGGTCGCGTAGTTTCTCCCAATCGGCGTCGGACATTTCGATGCGCGTCACATGGTCGTTGAAGCGAAGGGCAAGTGGATAGGCGAGGTTCATCATCCGCCATGTCGTCGGCGAGAAGCGGTGCGGGTGGAAGTCGGTCAGCATGGCGCGTAACGGTACTGTTCGCCATAAAACGCGCCGGTTCCTGTTTGACCGGATAAAAAAAAGCCCGCCCCGAAACTTATCAGGGCAGGCTCCATCGTTCTCGCAAGAACGATGAAAAGGAGGACATGCGCTGTTTTATATTACGGTCTAAAGCGCGATGAAGTTCCTGCCGATAAAAACAGTTGGAAAAATATCTTGACAAAAAGAAGGATTCCTGCTTAGGGGTAGTTTCGCCCCGTCAAGAAACAACAAGCCCCGCGAAGCCAACTGCTTCGCGGGGCGTTTTGCCTACTCTATTGCGCCGGTTGAAAGGAAAGTGCCGCGCTGTTCATGCAGTAGCGTAGTCCCGTTGGCGCGGGGCCGTCGGGGAAAACGTGACCGAGATGCGCGTCGCACCGGGCGCAAATCACTTCGTCGCGCACCATGCCGTGCGAAGCGTCCGTGTGGTCAACGACGCGGTTCTGTTCAATCGGCGCGAAGAACGACGGCCAGCCCGTGCCACTGTTGAACTTGGTGTCCGACCGGAACAGTTCGAGCCCACAACAAACGCATTGAAACGTGCCGGTGTCTTTCAAGTCGTTATACGCATTGCGAAACGGCGGTTCGGTTCCGGCTTCGCGGGCAACGCGAAACGCGGTCGGCGAAAGAAGTTCGCGCCACTCGCTCGCGGTTTTCGCCACCTTCGGCGTCGGCGTCGTGTTGTCCGCCTGTGGCGCGGCAATTTTCGTAATTTCCATGTATTTAGCCTTTTTCTATTTCTTGCCCGATACAAACACCAGTGCCGCGCTGTTCATGCAGTAGCGTAAGCCGGTCGGTTTTGGACCGTCGTCAAAAACGTGACCGAGATGCGACTCGCAACGGGCGCATTCCACTTCGGTTCGCGTTACGCCGAGCGACGAATCGGTTTTATCGGCGGTTCGGTTTTTCGCTATCGGCGCGTAGAACGAAGGCCAACCCGTGCCGCTCTCGAACTTCGTTTCCGATGTAAATAAGTTTAGCCCGCAAGCGGCACATTGAAACGTGCCGGTTTCGTGCAAGTCCCAGTAGCGGTTCCTGTACGGCGGTTCGGTTCCCTCTTCGCGGGTCACGTTGAACGTTTGCGCGTCCATTTTCGCCTTCCACTGCGCGGGCGTTTTCGTGACTTTCGGCGTCGGCGAGTCGTTGTTCTTTTGCGGAAACGCGACCTTTGCCGCCGCTACTTTTGCCGTCTTTGTTTGGCCTGCGTTCTGCGCCTGTGCAATCTGGTTCGCGCACCCCGCGCCCAGCAGAAGCGCGGCGACGCCCAGCGCGGTTAGTTCAGGTCTTTTCGCCAGAGGCGAAAAACCGAGTTGTTTGTTTCGTGTGTTCATATTTATTTCTCTGTTCTACAAACCGGCGTACCAGTCGTACCCTTGCTCGTACCAATAATCGCCGGGTCGTGTGTCCGAATACGCGATTCGCGTGATTAGTTTAATGCTCTTGATGCCATACTTGTGCGGCATAATCAGGCGAAGCGGTGCGCCGTGTTCGCTCGTCAGTGCCTCGTCGTTCATCGCGGTAGCGAGAATACTTTGCGGGTGCATCGCCGATTCGATGTCCAGCCCGACATTGTACCAAGTGTCCTCCTGCCCGACCGGCTCGGAGTACATGGCGAGATAGCGCGTGCCATCGGGCGGCGGGTACTTTTGCAGAAAGTCGTGCAGTCGAACGCCGCTCCAGTTCGTGATCGCGCTCCAGCCCTCGATGCACTTGAGTTCGGTGGTTTGCGACACTTCCGGTAACGTTTGTATATCGGCGAGCGTCAGCACCAGCGGCTTATCCCGCCCTTTCGCGCCTTCGAGTGTCAGCGTCCAATCGGCTAAATCTATCTCCGGTGTTGCGCCGTGATAGTTGTTGCGCGGCTCAATCGCCATCGAGCGCGGAAACTCCTGCGCCCGGTTCGTCGGGGAGTAAAACAGGTTTCGCGCCACAAACTCGTTGAACGATAACACCTTACGTAGCGGCGCTTTCGTGCCTTCGATGCGCGGCACAAACGCTCCCCCCGCACTCTTGCCTTCTTCGGGATCGCGGTTGAACGCCCACAACCCGCCCACCGTCGCCACCGACGCGATTCCCACCCAAAGAAACGACCGGCGCGACAGTTGCCGAATCCGCGCCTCATCGGTCGCCGACGCTTTTATAGCGGGCTTCGCCTCCTCGCGCTCCCACGTTTCGCGGGGCGTCAAGCGCGGCACGGGCGCGGTGTCCACCGGACGCACCGACGGCTTCTGAAACGTCGTGAAGCGTTTCGGTTTGTTGTTAATCGGCGTCATAAATCTATCTTTCTATACGCAAATCGGACTCGATTCGCTCCACGCGATTGGCGATTGTTGCAAGTTGGAGGTGGATTTCGCCGAGCAATCGGTTGGTTTGCACGGTGTTTTCATACTCCAGTTCGGCGCGTTTACGCTCGTAATCCACTTCGCGGTTCTGGCTGACCAGCAAAAAACCGGTAAGAAATATCGCCTCTACCGACAACAAGAGCGATAGCAAATCGAACGACGGGGGCGGGTCAAACCGATGAATCGCCATCACCGCTCCCGAATTGAGCAATATCCACGCCGCTACCCAGAACAGGTGAACGCCGAAATACGACGGTGCGGAAACGAAATGCGTCACGGCATCGGCGAACCGCTCGTACTGCCGCCGCGATCCCTCGAACTCCTCGCGGATGTACGGCAAACCGCCAACCGCCTTGCCGCAGTGGGGACAGAAAATATCGGCAGGCGGGTGCGGAACCCCGCAAGCAGGACAGGGTATGCCGTTCGCGGTTTCGCGTTCAGGAAAGTTTGTCGTAATCATGGCGGGACAACTCGTAACCGGTAATCATGGCGCGGAAGTTGTTGAAACCGGCGCGAATCACCTGCGCGACATGAACGAAAAAGAACGCGATGATTCCGGCGGTCAACCAGAAATGCTCCAGCCGTGCCGCTTGATACCCGCCCAAAGCGTTCGATAGCCATGTCAATTGCGCCGGTTTGTAAATCGCAAGACCGGTGACGACCATGCCGAACCCCATTACCACCACCGATGTATAGGCGATGCGCTGGGCATGATTGACCTTCCCCGGCGGAAGCGGCTTGCGGTATAGCCCCAAATCGTGAAGCACAACCTTGAAAGCCTCCCCGAACGATTCTTTGCGCGGCAGGAGATGCTTCCATTCGCCGGAGAAAAATAGGTACAGCACATACGCCACACCGTTGAGCGTGAAAAACCACGCCCACGTGAAGTGCCATGCCTGCCCTTCGGCGAGACGAAAGGCTAAACGAATGTCTACCCGCTCTTTCGCCGGAACCGGGTAGTCATCGGCTTCCTTCGGCGGATAGACTGCTGTGACGCCCTTGCGCGAAAGGGTAATCCGGTTCGGAATCTTTAGCGCGAACTTTTCCGTCGGGTACACGTCGTTCGCCCATAAAATCAATACGCCGCTCCAAATCATAACCATTAGCACGGGAAAGTTGATCCAGTGCATCCAGCGAATCGCCAGCGGATGCTTCTTGACCAGTTTCACCTGCGGTACAACCGGCGCGGCAACCGTTGCCCCTTCGGGCGTCGGTCGCGCTTCCGGCAGAACTTTTGGCAGCGGCATATCGGGCGTCATTTAGGCGGCTTCCTTAGCGTCTATTTCGTTCATTCGCGCTTCGAGAACCGCGAGGCGATCCGGGCGTAGGTGGCGAAGCGCGGAAATCACCGGCGCGGACTCGCCCCCGAAACCCTGCGCCGCGCCACTTGCTTTAAGCCGGACGCGAAGCCGGTTCAGCCCCGTCAGTGCCGCCGCGCAGTGCGGGCAACCCTCGACGTGCCGTTCGGCGTACCATTTCGTGATACCGGTCGCCGTACCGTCCGACAAGCCGTTCAGCATTTCCTGCATAAAGGCGCAACCGGGTTCGATGTCGAGCGGATCAATGTTTGTAGCATCCCCATTTTTGTGGAAAAAGTTCATCGTGTTTCTTTCTAAATCAAGCCCTTCGCTTGGGCATACTCACTGAGCAGTTCGCGTAAGTTTTGTCGGGCGCGGGCAAGCCGACTACGCACGGTTCCTATAGGCACATCCAAAAGTTGCGCCGTTTCCTCATACGAACGCTCCTCGATGTCCACTAATTGCACCACCATCCGTGACGCTTCGGACAGCGCGGCGAGTGCCTTTTCCAGCGGTTCATCCAATGTTTCGTCGTCTAAACGGCTACCGGGAACATCGGCGGATTTCGCGTGTGTCTGCACAGGACCCGTTTGCCCTCCGGCGGTTAGTGTTTCAACATCGGTTCCGGCGTCCCATTTGATTTTACGCCGGTACTCGTTGATAAACTGGTTGGTAATAATGCGCTGTAGATAGCCCCGCGTTTCCGGTAGCGACGCGCCGAGGTCAAAACGTCCGTCTTTCGCCGCGACATAGGCACGGAGAATCGCGTCCTGCACCAAATCCTGCGCCCGGTCTTCGTCGTAGCGCGAAAGTCGTCGGGCGGTACGTAGCAGATCGGCTTCGCAAGCGGCGACAAGAGAGCCGAATCGGTCACGTAGGTCGGTCGTAGCTCGGTGTTCTTTAGTAAGCATTGGCGGGTTCGTTCAAGTAACATATGGTAGGGCGGGGAAAGTTCCTTTACATAAAAAATACCCGGCAACGATCTTTCGTTGCCGGGTATTTCGATTGCGGGATGGTGCGCCGCCTAGATGCGGCGGTAGGCACCGCGCTTGTTGTTCACGTACTGGTAGTAGCCGACCTTCTTACCGTTTCGGTATCGGTACACCTTGTATGTGCCTTTTTCTCTGGTCTGTGCTTTGCGGGCGTCTTCGTACTTTTTACCGGCGTACAAGGCTCCTGCGCCGAGTATTGCCGCATTGGTTCCGCGCTTGTTGACGCCTTCGTAGACGGCGGCTGCTCCCGCGCCGATGGCGATATTGCGCGTGGTGTTCTTGTCACGCTGACGCGCCTTTTCCTTGCTGGTTTGCGCAAGCGACGCGGCGGGCGCAAGCACTCCTCCGGCGACGATGATGGCGATACCTGCCGCGAATACGCGAGCGATTTTGTTGATGTTCATGGTTACTTTCTCCTTCGTTTATCTTTGACTGCTAACGCTTTTTTGTGTTATCGTTTCATTATATGACTAAACGATACCCTTTCTTCCGCTACGTCGAAACATCGGCAGAAGAAACTACGTCGCTATCGTCAACAAAACGCAATAAGAACGCCGTGCGTGACAAGCCGCACGATTACCTCGAAAGGATTTTTTATCATGTCCACGAACGCGCCGCAAAACCGGCTTCGCACTCCCCTACCGAAAATCGGCATTCGCCCCACGATTGACGGACGCTATGGCGGGGTGCGCGAGTCGCTCGAAGACCAGACGATGGCAATGGCGACCGCGACCGCCACACTGATTACCGAAAACGTGCGCCACGCTTGCGGGTTAGCCGTCGAAGTGGTGATTGCCCCTTCGTGTATCGGCGGGGTGTCCGAGGCGACCGATTGCGCCGCTTTGTTTGAGCGCGAAAACGTCGGCGTAGTGCTGACTGTCACGCCCTGCTGGTGCTACGGTTCGGAAACGATGGCGATGGATTCCCGCGTCCCAACCGCCGTTTGGGGGTTCAACGGCACGGAGCGACCGGGGGCGGTTTATCTCGCGGCGGTGCTGTCGGGTCACGCGCAGAAGGGCATTCCGGCTTTCGGCATCTACGGGCGCGACGTTCAGGAGGCGGGCGACTTGGCTATCCCCGCCGACGTGCGCGAAAAGATTCTGCGCTTCGCCCGTGCTGGTCTCGCCGTGGCAACGTTGAAAGGCACTTCCTATGTCGCTATGGGCGGCGTTTCGATGGGCATTGCCGGAAGCATCGTAGATCAAGCGTTTTTCGAGGAGTACCTCGGTATGCGCGTCGAATCGGTGGACTTGAGCGAGTTCGTCCGCCGCATAGACAAGCAGATTTATGACACCGCCGAATACGAACGCGCTCTAGACTGGGTGAAAGCGAACTGCCCCGAAGGAAACGATGTCAACACGCCGGAGCAAACGCGAACCCGTCAGCACAAAGACGGCGAGTGGGAAACATCGGTTAAATCCGCGCTGATTGCCCGCGACCTGATGATTGGCAACCCCGCGCTCGCG
>JACMIU010000442.1 GCA_014380985.1 Armatimonadota bacterium
ACGCGCCGCCGGGACCGCCCGCAACCGCTACCAAGCCCGGTGCCGAACCCAAAGCGGGAAATGTCGCGCCAATGATGGGAGGGGGCGATCCGATGGCTCCCGTGACCCCGACCCCGGAACTTGACGCCGCGATTGCGAAAGCCGAAGCGGGAACCGACAAAAAAGCGATTGCCGTAGCCTATGCGAAGCGTGGGTACGCCCGCATGACCGACGACAACGCCGGTCAGCGCGTCAAGTACCGCGTCGCTCTGGACGACTTCCGCGCCGCACTGAAAAACGATCCGGCGAACAAGGAAGCGAAGCAGTACAAGGCGACGATTGAGGAGATCTACACTTCGATGGGTCGCCCCGTTCCCGGCACGGAGCCACCGGGACCCGCGAAATAGAAGCGTTGATTGTGCGAGTTATTACCTTTTTGCAACCTTTTGTGTTAATGTAGCATCGTATTCGGGTATAGAGTCATTGCGATGCCTATTTTGCCTGAACAATTGCGATGGTAACAAAAGAATGTACAAAGAAATAACAGACACAAAAAACTTGGGAAACTATGACATTCAGCCGCTGACCACGGAAACGCAGGGGAGTACCCTTTTGCTTTCCGGGGATATTGACCTGTATGTCGCCGGGGCTTTCCGCGAAGTCGGCGAGGCACACGTGCGCGATTACGCCGAGCCGGTTATTGATTTGACCGGCGTGCCTTTCCTGGATTCGGCGGGGCTGGCGTCGCTACTTTCTATCGCACGGGTGGCGCGGAACCATAGCCGGACGCTTCACGTGATTGCAAACGGAAATCCACGGCGCGTACTTCGCATTACCGGCGTGGATCAACTGGTTTCCATGCAAGAGTAAGTGTGCTAAACCAATACTTCGGGCGACAATAAATGGGCGGCTTCATTCAGACATAGAAGTCGCCCGTTTTCGATTGTCACCGTTTCGTCGCCGTATTGTCCTTCAATCTGTATCACCGTCAAGCTCGTGTTATCGAGGCGGAACCGGCGCATATCTTTCGCGCCCAAGCCGAGCGCGAAACAAATCAACGCCCGTAGTGACGAGCCATGCCCGTAGACCAAACCGATGCGCGAATCCGTGCCGGGGCTGGTTTCGAGGTGCGTCACCATCACATCAAGCGCATCGCGCATTCGGGCGAAAACCTGATTCTCGGTTTCGCCGCCGGGGGGCGTGTCGCCGACCCCCGCCGCACGGGCTTCCTTGATGGCGTCGGCGGTTTTGCCCTGCCACTGCCCGAAGTGTCGTTCGCGTAAAAGCGTCATCGAATACAGGCGAAGCGGGCCAAGATGCGGCGAACTGCCCTGCACGACGCGGGCGGTTTCCGTGGCGCGGCACAGGTCGCTCGAAAACTGCGCGGCAACGGAAAGCGGCTCGCTTCCGAGGCACGCCAGCAGTGCGCGGGGCGCGATAGAGCGGCACGCCGCCGAGAACCGCCGACCGAGTTTGCGTACCTGCAACCGCCCTTCGTCAGACAATTCAATATCTTCCTGCCCTTGAATGCGCCCTTCCTCGTTCCAACTCGTCTCCCCGTGCCGGATTAGAATCAGTGTCCATGTGCGCGTTCCGGCGGAATCCGGCGTGTCGGTAGCGACATCCGCCGCGATAGCATCCGCGTTGGTTTCCTTAATTTCCACCGTCGCTTCCCCGTTTCGTGTCACCGGCTTTCCTTTTTCCCGTTAATGTATACCGTGAACGGTTGACCGCGTGCCGGGTCGGCGGGCTTGATTGCGTCGTTGCCGATAACGCCGTCTTTGAGGTCGGGGAGCAACCGCCCCAGATTAATCGAGCCGGATAAAACGGCGACACTGCCGCTTTTGTCGCGGAAGAAAAACGTCGGCGTCGAGTCCACGCCGTTCGCCGCTCCCGCTTTCGTGTCCGCGTCGGTAAGGGCTTTGAACGGTGCGCCGTTCTTTATATCGGCGTCGAAGCGCGTCATGTCCAATCCCGCTTTTTTTGCGGCGGCAACGATTTTCGCATCGTCCAAACCCTCACTATCCTTATCGAAAAGCACCGCGTATATTTCCCAGAACTTGCCCTGCTTCGCCGCCGCCTCGGAGGCAACCACGGCGGGAACGGCGCGGGGGTGCATCGGAAGCGGAAACTGGTAGAAAGCCATCCGGTGCGACGGCAGTTTGGCATCCCACGTTTTCAGCGTTTGGTCGTAGGCGATGCGGCACGACGGACACTCGAAATCGGCGAACTCCACAATCGTTAAATCCGCCCCGGCGATAGCCCCTTTTTGGTGACGGGCTTTGGTAAACAGTTCGTCCACCTTTTCCGCCGTGATGGCGGGAGTCGCGGGGTCGGGCGAAGGGATGTCTGCCGAGGTCGGGTCGGGCGGGGTCGTTAATCGGTTCAGGAAAAACAGCGAACCGCCGCCGAGCAGGATGACCAGCAAGGCGATAATCATGAACTTGGTATCGCCGTTATTTTGTTTGCGGCGTGGTGTCAGGGTGTCGGAAGGGATGGACATAAGGTTTTGTTTTCAAGCAACTTCGGATAACGGTGCGGGGCGGGGCGCGAACCAATCGGCGATGGCGATGGCGGCGACGGCGGCGATAATCACCTGCGACGCCACGCACCATTTGCAAAGGGCGTGTATCACATATAGTTCAAGGTACGTCAAGCGAAGCGAAAACAGCGTTCCCGCCACGGCTCCGAGCACGAGCAAGCCGAGTAGAATCCGGTCGCGCTTCGCCGACTCCGTGAGCGTTCGCGCATACGCCAGTGCGGCGAAACCGATGTAGCCGATGGTTCCCCACGCGGCGACAAAAAAACCGTTGCCTTCGGGAAACCGGGAGTATCGGCTCGCCGCCACCGTCGCGCAGTCATTCGACAAACCGCAGGGAATATCCACGTGTGCGGCGTGCAAATACCACAGGAAACCGGCGACCAGTGCGCCAATCACCGACAAAACGAATACGAGGCGGTTATAGAGAAGGTTTGTGCCGGACATAAAAACGGGTTGCTTTCCGCTTGTATTCTACCATCTCGCCGCCTCATTCGTTCCCGTCGCCAATGGTGGGGAACGGCTTGTCGTACAGATACTCGCGGGTCGGCGGTAGCCCTGACGCGCCTTTCGCGCTGTGCTTCGTCGCCACAATCTGATACAGGCGCAGGGGACCGTCGGCAAAGTTGAACGATACCGCCGCGAGGTATGCCACCCACATCCGGTAGCGCTCGCGCCCGACGATGGCAATCGCCTCGTCCTGCCGTGCGGAAAGCCGTTCGCACCAGTAGCGCGACGTCAAGCCGTAGTGCCACCGCCAGCCCTCGACATCGGCAATATCGAAGCCCCCGGCTTCCATACACTCTTGCACATGACCGACATGATCGAGTTCGGAACCGGGGAAAATATATTTCAGAATCAGCCGCTTTTCCGGCGTGATTTTGTTGAAGTCGCGCTTGTCGGCTTTCGCTTTGCGCGTGATGCCGTGGTTGAGGAAAATGCCCCGGTCACGGAGCAGTTCGTACACCTTGCGGCAGTAGGTCGGCAGGTTGGCAATTCCGACGTGTTCAAACATTCCGACGCTCGACACCTTGTCGAACGTGCCTTCGACCAGCGTGTAATCTTTTAACTCCACGGTCACTAAGTCTTGCAGTCCGAGCCGCTTGATTTTCTCCTGCGCCCAGTCGTGCTGGGTTTGCGAGAGCGTGACGCCGTACGCCCGGACGCCGTAGTTTTTCGCCGCGTAGCAAACCAGACCGCCCCAGCCACACCCGATGTCGAGCAATTTTTCGCCGGGCGAGAGGCGCAATTTGCGGCAGATCATTTCCAGTTTGTTGGTTTGCGCCTGTGCAAGCGACTGGCTCCAATCGGTGAAGTAGGCGCACGAATACTGCATTTCGGGATCTAAGAACAGCGCGTAGAAGTCGTTCGATA
>JACMIU010000443.1 GCA_014380985.1 Armatimonadota bacterium
CCGCCCGTGGGACGGGGTAACGGTTTGGGACGGCGTGACCACGAACCCCGACGACTTCCCCGATTTTGACGACCTTGCCGCCGAGCAGATGGCGGGCATGGCGGAGGGCTTTTTAGACGCGGACGCGGGGCGAGTGCGAGACGGGAAGTTGGTGATGCAGGAAATGCGTGAGCGACTCGCTCGCGGTGAGTTTAACCCGCATCCCCCGGCACAGAGCGGACGTGAGTATCGTAATGGCAAGTAGCGCGGCGGAAAATAATGAGGAAGTGGTATCACCGTTCTCCTACACGACTACGCAACGCGCCGACTTTTGCCTTGCGGACGCACTGCGCTTTCTGTGCGGTTCGCCCGGTGGAGAAGAGTCGGCGGCGCGTTTCAACGACCGCTTTGATGAAGAACTGGATGCGTTGTGTCAAACGGTTGCTGAGGAAATCGCGGAAACGGGGCGTTATCACAAGCGTATCGACGTTCCCGCTTCGGCGTACCATTCGCGCCCGACGTACCGTCTTGATGTGCAGACCGTTAAGAAACGCGCCCGTCGAAGCGGTTCCGGCTTGTGGTATGTCTATTACACCATTGACGACGCGGACAAAGACGGCAAGCCCGATACGATTACCGTGATTTCCATTTATGGTAGCCGTTCGCAACCGCTCGCCATCAACACGGGGCAGTTCGATTTACCGGATGACAACGAAGAGGAAACGGGGCAATGATTCCCGCCGTGCCGACCGGCGGGCGCGTGGTCGCTGTGGGCGTGGATATTGCCGACGTGGGGCGAATCCGCGCCGCGCTTGCCCGCGATGCCGAACGGTTCGCCCGGCGCGTTCTGACCACGCACGAGCGGGCGTACTGCTTCGGTCGCCCCGACCCCGCCCCCCACGTCGCCGCACGGTTCGCGGCGAAGGAAGCGGTGATTAAGTGCCTCGGCGGCGGTTGCGGGTTGCGCGACGTGGAAGTCGTCCGCGCCCTGACTGGTTTTCCCTCGATTTCGCTGACCGGACGCGCCGCCATTCGCGCCAATGGTTGCCGCGTCCTGATTTCCCTGTCGCACCTGCCCGACCTTGCCACGGCGTTCGCAGTGCTGATTGAAGCGGAACCGATTCTATGACCCGCGCCGAAGCGTTGGCGAACGCGAGCGAACGTTTAGCCCGCGCCGGAATCGCGCCCGCCGACGCCCGCGCAGAAGCCGCGCTTCTCCTGCGATTCACGGCGAGCGTGTCCCGCGAAGAACTGTTTTTGCGCCCCGCCGCGCTCCTGTCCCTCACTGACGCCGGCCGATACGAAGCCGCCATCACGCGCCGCGAACGCCGCGAACCGCTCGCCTACATCCTCGGAACCCGCGAGTTCTACGGCTTGACGTTCGCCGTGACGCCGGATGTTCTCGTGCCACGCCCCGAAACCGAAGGCGTTGTAGACGCGGTGTTGGGAACGCCGCGCCCTGCCCGCAGACCGTTTCGGGTGCTTGACCTTTGCGCCGGGTCGGGGGCGATTGCGGTTGCCGTGGCGGTTCACGCACCAACCGTGCAGGTGGTAGCCGCCGACATCAGCGAAGCCGCCCTTGCTATCGCACGGGCGAACGCGGCGCGTCACGGCATCGCCGACCGCGTGACGTTTCTCGTGGGTGATTTGTTTGCACCGGTTCCGCCCGGTTCGCGCTTCGATTGCGTCGCCGCAAACCCGCCATATATCGCGCCCTCTGAAATAGAAACGCTCGAACCCGAAGTGCGCGACTACGAACCGCGTATCGCGCTCGGTGTCCATGCCGACGCGCTTTCGTTCTACCGGCGAATCGCGGCAGAGTCCGGCGCGTTTCTTGCGCCGGACGGGCGGGTCGTGGTCGAAGTCGGACAAAGGCAGGCGGATGACGTGTGCGAACTGTTCGTCCAAAACGGCTTCGCGGGCGTCGAAGTGTTTCCTGACCTGTCCGGGATTTTGCGGGTCGTTGTGGCGCACCGAAACGGCGCGTAACCGAAACGCGGGTTTTCACGTTATAATGGCGTGGCAATCGTGCTACCCATATATCGGAAGTGGCGGAGAAACTATGCGAAAATCATTCATCGTTGTTGTGGGCGGCTTGTGTGCCGTGGGGGTTTGTTTGGGGACGTACCTGCTTCCTGTGCGGGCGCGGCAAACCGCCAGCCCCGTTATCACCAACCCTACAACCGTTTACACGCCGGACACGAAGGCGAACCGCGATTTGCACGACGCGCTTTTGAAAGGCAATATCGCTAAGGCGAAAGCCGCATTGTCCGCCGGAGCCGACCCTGAAGCCGTGGTCGGTTACGATACTCTGAAAGAGCCGGGATCACCGCTGTTTTTCGTCGCCGCGTGGAGTAGCGATACGCCGAAAACCGCGTCCGCGATGGTGCGCCTCCTTGTCCCAAAGTTGAAAAACGTCAACCTGCGCGATGAACGCACCGGGCTAACCGTGCTGATGGCGGCGGTGGAGACCGGCGATTTGCCGCTCGTCAAGTCGCTTGTGGAACGCGGCGCGGTCGTGGATGCCGTGACCGCGGCGACTGACGATGGTGGGCGTCCTTACGGCAAGGAAACCGCGTTCTATCAAGCCGTGACCCGGCTTGGCGACCACGGCGACGACCCGGAACCCATCGCTGTCTATCTGCTGGAGCGCGGCGCGAACGTCAACCATCAATGTGCGGACGGTTCCACGGCTTTGATGCGGGCGGCGCAACATCAGAAAACGAACACAGTGCGGTTGCTGTTGTCTAAAGGAGCGAACCCATCGCTACGCGACCGAATGGATTTCACCGCACTACGTTGGGCGGGTGTACGCGGCGCGGATGATGTAGTTGCCCTGCTCCGAGACCGCACCGAAACCAACCTTTGGGAAGCGGCGACGCTCGGCAATGCGAAGCGGGTGGAGGCACTCCTAAAAGCGGGCGCGAACCCCAACGAGCCGCGCCCGGTACCTGCGACGTTGGCAAGCCAAACGGAACTAACCCTGCACGTTGGCGATACGCCGCTCGCTTGCGCCGCAAAGTCCGACGATGCGGCGACCGTGAAAGCCCTGTTAGCGGCAGGCGCGAACGCTTCCTACGCCCATCCGCGCACCGGCAAAACCGCCTTACACACGGCGGCGACCTACGGCTCGAACGCCTTGATTCCGCTTCTCTTGGCGGCGGGCGCGGACATAGACACCGACGCCGTGACACTCGATGCGAACAATAAACCATCCGATTATCGGCACACGCAAACGCCGCTGGTATGCGCCGTGGAAGTAGCGAACGCCGAAACCGTTAGGCTGCTACTTAAGAGCGGCGTGGTGGGGTCGAAACACGATCAAGTGAACGTAGCGTTTGTGCAGTTGATGCGAAGCGGTTTAGGGCGTGAACCGAGCCGCCCCCACGAACAACGCGCCGATCGCGTTCCAGATGACGATAAATTGCTCGAAGCGCAAGCCGATATTCTGGAAAGCCTGTTGAAGGCGGGCGCGGACATCGAAAAGACTGGCGCGGTAGTGCTTGCCGTGGAAGCAGGTCAACCCGGTGTACTTGCCGACTTGTTACAACACGGGGCGTCGCCGAACGCACACCGGACAGGGCTAAGTGATGCCGACGAAACCGCGCTTATCGCGGCGATCCGGGAAATCGCGCAGATTGGCGGCGAAAAGGAAATGACCAAGAACGGCACGATGGAAAGTTTCCCCGAAGACGATTTCAGCGAAGCGGAAGACACGGCGGATCAATGTTTGGCAATTCTGCTCAAAGCAGGCGCGAACGTGAGCGAGGCAGCGCACGAATCGGGTTTGACGCCTCTTATGGTGGCGGCGGATTACGCTATGCCAGCGGTTATCGCCGATTTAATAAAGCGCGGAGCGAACATCAACGCCGCCGATTCGGAGGGACGCACCGCCCTACTGCGCGTCGCCAATGCGGGCGAGGACGTTTCTACGCTACGCTGGCTACTCAAAAACGGTGCAAAAATAAACCACGCCGACAAAGAAGGCTATACCGCACTGATGCTCGCCATTGACAACGGCGACAATGTCGCATGGGAAACATACCGCAAAGAAAACGCCGCAGATATAGCCGACGAGCGCAAACACATGAGAACTGTTCACGGTTCCGAAGGGAACGAACCGACGCGCCCGAACGACACCGGGCATCCCAAACTGGTGGCGGCGTTGCTACAATCGGGCGCGGACAAAACGATTGTGGCGAAAGACGGGCAAACCGCGTTATCGCTGGCTAAGCGCAACGGGTTCAAGTCGGTAATCGCCTTGCTGACCGCGCCGTCCCCCAAACGTTGAGTAGCGATAGGCGCGGTAGAATAGAAGCGTGAATGTTCCCGTTATCCCTGCCCGGCAGACCCGCACCACCAGTGGCGAAGCGTCGCCGACCGTGCTACTGCGCGGCAACACGGCGTCGGGAACGCGCCCAGTGTTTGCCCGCGCCGCGAAACTCACGCAGGACGCGCAAACCGGTCGCTCGACCCTGTCGCCCGAACTCCTCGACATCGCGGCGCGGCAGGCGAAGCGCGAAGAGCCGGTAGAAATCGTGCTGATCACCGCCGACGCGCACCATTCCCTGCTGATGCCGATGCCCGAAGGCTTGATTTTAGCCGCCGTGGTTGCCGAATGGGAAACCGACCCGCGCTTTTTCCTGCCGCCCGATTTGACCGTGGTCGCCGGTGTTGGCGGGGCGCGGGACGCCGTTCCCGAAGGCGAGTGGGTGATTGTAGACCCCGTGCGCCTTCGCGTCACGGTCGCGCCCGACGCGGGCGCGATTGGTCGCCTTCAGCACAAAGCGCGTCCGCGCTACCGCCTCGGCTACGCGCAAGCCGTGGCGCACACGCTTTCCGGTGTCGCCGTGCCGGTATGGGCGCGGATATTCACCCTAGATGATTTGCGCGAAGCCGCCGAAAACGGCGCGGACGGCTTCGTGATTGACGGACCCGGCGACTTTTTGCCGTGGGATGTGCCGGAGAACGAACCAGAAGGCGCGGCGTTCGCACGGCTTCTGCCGGTCGCCGAGGAAGCCGGGGGCGGCGATGTCGCGCTACTCGCCGCGCTGGACGCCGTTGATGCCGCGTCGCTGGTGCGCCTCGCCGCGCTGTGCCGTTTGCACCTGTTGCTGTCCGCCGATTCGCTTCCCCTGCCGCCGCTCGAACTCCGCGCCGAACTTGTGGCTATCGCGGACGATGAGTCTGACGCCGGACGCCTGACCGGTGTGCCGGTTCTCGTCGGACTCCTGCCGTCCGCGCCCCGCGCCGATCTTGACGCCGACCCCGACGAGTGGCGCGGCTTTAACGAAACCGCGTTTATCCCGTTCGACAACGCCGAGATTATCGCACTGACGCTTTCCGATATTCTCACCGTGCCGCCCCTGCGGGCGTTTGTTTCCACGGAAAACGCGGAAGAACTCGCCGAAATCATCGCCGCCACCGTGTTCGCCGGTTTGCGCGGCGTGGTCGTGTCGCCGGGGAACGTGGTCGCCGCGAAGGAGATTATCGCGGCGCAGGTATGACCATTATATTTTCAGGACGCGAAGAAGCGGCGTCATGTCAAACTCGTACACGGCGCGTTCCTTGCGCTGGATTTGGAACAATCGCCGGGTCGCCGCGTCCACGGCAAGCCCCTGCCCCTCGCACGGCGACGCCACAATCTGCACCGTCTCTAAGACGCTTCCCGCGTCCGGCAGACGAAAGACGTAAAACTCCGGCGCGTGATGCGTGGTGACGTACAGGAGGTTGCCGGGTCCCCAAACGCCGCCCGACGCGGTCATGCCGTCCCACCGCTCGGTGACTAAGGCGGACGGAAACGAATACGCGCCGCGCTTCCTAAAATCGCGGTCGTAGCGCACGAGGGTGGTCATCGTGTTCGGCTTGCCCGGTTCGCCGCCCTTGCCGTTGTAGTGCCCGAAGCAAATCCACCACGAATCGTCGTGCCAGTCAATCCAAACCATCGAACCGGCATCCATGCCGAAACTGTGGCTTCCCGTGTGGCGCAGGGTATCGGCGTCGTACATCTCGACCGAACTGACCATCGGCGTTTCGGGAAAGTTAGAATGAGAGCAGTACAGTTTGCCGTTTCTTGCCATGCCACCGTCCATGTGAATCAGCGGCGTGCGATTATCGGCGCGAAAAGCGGCGACCTTCTTGCCGGAACCACGCACATACTTGCCGATAGCGGTGTTGTTGATGGCATAGAAATACCGTTTGTCCGCGGCGACGCCTTGAATCGCTTCCTCGGCGGCGTATTTGCCGACTAATGGCAGGGCTGGCAAAATGTCTGCTCTCATTCGTTGTTCTTTCTTACGGGTACTTCACTTCTTGCAGTTGCGGATTCCACAGGTCTTTCGTACCGGAGCCGCACGAGAAGTTGTCGCGGTTCGGCACACAAACCTGCGTCCACACATCAGGGTTGACAATGGCAAAGTCGGCGTGAATCGCTGTTGTCCACGTCGCGCCCGGCTTCATCGCCTTGACGTGACCATCGGCGAACAGGAAGTTCGCCACGGTGCGCCCCGAATGCAGTCCGACTGGAAAGCCAATCGTGTAAGGAGTCCGTGAGGAAACGCCCATCGTGCGCCGGTGAAGCGGTGCGCCGTTGCGGTTCGTGCCGCCCGCCGTGGTCGAAAGGGTACGCTGGGTTCCTTCGTAGAGCAGAATCAGGCTTGTGGTTTCGGGCGTCGCGGAAGTCGAGATACCAGTCGCGTAGCCATCGGGTTGCTGGGGTGTCGGCACGGCGACGTTGGTGACAAACGTGCCGGGGTGATACTGCCGCAAATAATCGTTCATGATAAACGAACGCTGGGCGTCCAGCGGCGGCGTGTTAGTTCCGGTGTAATCTTCCGCCGAGGGGCAGGAGTACATATTGTTTTTTGCCGAGCGTCGGTCGTTGGACTTGACATACGGATAAATACCGCCGTTCGAGCCGTCGGCGTTGCCTTGAATCCAACCGGTCGCGGGACCCGAACTGGTGCTAATCAGTGCCGTGCCGCCACCGGGGCAGGGAAACAGGTCGTCGAAGTCTACCGCATACATTTGGAACGCAATACCGAGTTGGCGCAGGTTCGACCCGCAGGTAGTTTTGTACGATGATTCGCGGGCTTGTGCGAACACCGGAAATAGTATCGCGGCGAGAATGGCGATAATAGCGATAACGACTAACAGTTCGATGAGGGTGAACCCCATTCGGGAACAAGATGGTTTTGCAGAAGGAATACGGGACATAACGGCTTTGCCTTTCGTTGTCAGACACCAAGCGCGGCAGACAAAAACCGATTCGGGAAACGGTTCACGCCGCGTTCGCACGATTCTTCTGTAGAATACCGGTTGTTTGTTAAGACAGGTTTAAGCGGCGATTAAATCTATGTTAAGCAAGCTAAGTATTTTCACCCGGCGCGAATTGAGAAAATCTCCTGCTCTTGGCGTTCTTGACGTCTTGGCGGTTAAATTATCTTATGTTCGATTTTTTCAAGAACCGGCGGCGCGACACCATCATCCGCGAGACGTTCCCCGCCGAATGGCTCGATTACATCCGGCGCAACGTGTCGCATTTTGCCGTGCTGAGCGAAACCGAACGGGCGCAACTGTTGGACGACCTGCGCGTTTTCCGCGCCGAAAAATCGTGGGAAGGCGCGGGCGGTCTTGTTTTGACCAACGAAATCACCGTGACGATTTCCGCGCTCGCGTGTCTTCTGACGCTCGGCTTGCCGAATCATAATGACTACTTCCGCGAAGTATCGGCGATTATCGTCTACCCGGCGGGCTACCGCGTCACGGAGACGCGGCAAGCAAACCCGGCGGGCGTTCTGCAAACCGGTGAATCGTGGCGGCTGGGCGAAGCATGGCGCGGCGGACCCGTGGTGCTGTCGTGGGCGGACGCGAAAGCGGGCGGAACCGGCGCGGCGGGCGGGTCGAACGTAGTTCTTCACGAGTTCGCGCATAAACTGGATATGGAGGACGGCACGGCGGAAGGTACGCCGGTGCTTCACGGGGCGGCGCAATATGATGAGTGGCACCGCGTGATGAGTGCCGCCTACGCCCGGCTTCGCGCCCGATTGTACTGGCGGTATCGCGGCATGGACGACGATTTAGTTTTGGACGCATACGGGGCAACCGACGCGGCGGAGTTTTTCGCGGTGGCCACCGAAGCGTTTTTCGAGCGTCCCCGCGCCCTGCGCCGGTGCTGGCGCGACCTGTACGCCGTTTTGCAAGGCTACTACCGGCAAGACCCGGCGGCGCGAACGGTGCGTTTTTTGCGCGGAGTTGCGCGGGCGGAGCGTCCGCTTTGGCGCGGGGATTAACTCGTTGCGGCGCACTCCCGCAAGCCCAACGTTTTGACGGTCTACCTGCCGATTGCAAATTACTGCACTTGCAGATGACGCGAGCAACAGGTATACTCGTTTCACAATTTCATAGGCGTTGATGGGGAAGAGTACGCGGGCGTTGTTTGTCCAGAGAGTCGTAGCCACCGGCTGAAAGCCACGACACAAAAACAATCTCGCCGAAAGTCACCCCCGGAGCCAAAGAACACAAGAGTGCGGGAGCGGGTACGCCTGTTTCCGAACCGGGGTGGTACCGCGCATCATGCTTTCAACAGAAAGCCCTGCGTCCTCGGAAAGTCGTTACACGATTATTCCGGCGGACGCAGGGCTTTTTTGCGTTCGTCGGTAGAAGGAACCGAAGACCATGAACGAAACCGAATTATCAACGCGCTACGATCCGCAAGGAACCGAAGCCGACATCTACGCTAAGTGGATGGCGGCGGACTGCTTCCGCGCCGTCGCCGACGATAACCCGCTCCGCTACTGTGTGACCATTCCCCCGCCGAACGTCACCGGTGCGCTTCACCTCGGACACGCGCTGAACCATACGATTATGGACACGCTCGGTCGGTGGAAGCGAATGTGCGGTTACAACACACTCATCTTGCCGGGAACCGACCACGCCGGAATCGCCACGCAAACCGTGGTCGAGAAGCAACTCAAACGCAACGAAAACAAAACGCGCTACGATCTGGGGCGCGAGACATTCGTGGAGCGTGTTTGGGAGTGGAAAAACGAGTACGGCGACCGGATTGTGTCGCAACTCAAACGGCTTGGATGTGGCTACGATTGGGAGCGACTGCGCTTCACGATGGACGCCGGGTACGCCGAC
>JACMIU010000444.1 GCA_014380985.1 Armatimonadota bacterium
AGCACCTGTTTCGACTGATGGACGACGAAGCGGCGGGTAGCGAGACGGTTCGACTCCGCAACGCTTGGATGAAGTGATGCGGGGGTTAGGGGCGGTCGGGGCGTGGTGACTTGTTTATGACAGGGCGCGTAACGCGCTAATCAGCCGAGTAGCGACACGAACCGACTGCTCGGCTTGCAAGGCTTGTAGCGGAACGTCCCGGTAATCGGCGCGGATCCGTGACTTTTTCAAATCGCGCCCCATGATTCCCAGTGATTCGCCCGCCTCATTGTAATCGGTTTCGAGATTGTCCCAGATCGCGTTGTGCGTGTTTTCGCCAAGATCGCGCACCGGCACGCCGGATTCTACCACAAGATCGCGGGCGACCCAAAACGCCGCATAGTAGGCACGGCTAATCGCGGTGCGCCACTGCGCTTCGGTACTACCTTGTGCTAAATCCCGCGCCACCTGCAAAAAATCATCGGGTTGAATCGTGACATCACACCATCTCTACATCGAACCCCAACCGTCCGCGCACTCGCGGGAATACGCTTTGCCACCACTGCGTCCGAAACCGCGCCAACCGGCTAAAGGAAGCATCGAAATCGCGGCTATCGTCCTGAATCAGCGCGTATAGTTCCGGGGCTTCACCCGTTTCTGGGTTATCGGGCGAAACGCAGTTTTGCCCACAAACCGCCTCCAGTGCGACAGCAACTTTCGCACCAAAGATACTTTCGATATGCGGCACGGCTTCGTGCAGTGTTTGCGCTGCCTCCGCGTCGAGTAGCAGAAACGAACGCACCGCTTCGCGGTCATCCGTCTCGAAGCGCGTCAGTAATTCGTCCACCGTTAACCGATCCTCTTTCGCAGAAACCATATCGTTTATCCTTTCCCTGCTATTTTACCGTTCTTACCCTCACGGTGTCGGCGCGTTTTTTCGCGGAGCCATCTTCAGTAATCGGTCGTCTGGCAGAAGCGTTCGCGCCTTTTCATACGCGGCGTCGGCGTCGGCGAACAGTTCATGCTTTTCGTAGAGCAGGGCGAGAAGGCAGTAGGTTCCGCCGCGTTCGTCGGCGTCTTTCGCTCCGCCAATATACTTTTGCAAAAATGCCGCGTTCGCCCCCACCGCCTTCGCGTCGCGCTCGGATAACACGCGCACCGTGCCGGTCGCCCTGATACCGGCGTCGCTCTCGCAAACGCAATCGTACACGCCGCCCACGTCTAAGCCCGGTGCGGCGAAGAAAAACGGCGGCGATTGCCCCGCCGGAACCGCGCCAGACCAGAGTACCCCGGTTTCTCCCCGGCGCAGAAGCGACACCTGTAGCGGCGACGCGGGAACGGTGCGCGTTCCCGCCCACGCTACCGCGATAGGTTTGTTAGGCGTCAGAATCGCGCCCACGGGCAGAAGCCGAAACACGCTGCGTTGCAGGTCGCCGCCTTTCACCACCCCGAACCGTGCGCTCGGCGTGTCGAAGGAAAACGCACCAAGCAGTTGCGGGTTGTACGACGCCAATATTTGAAACGCCGCCCCGCGAACGCGGCGCGGCGCGTCTTGACCGACGCGCACCACGCTCCCCGGCGCGAGGCGAAAGCGCGTCCCGCGATTGTAAAACGCGAGAATCGGGCGCGAACCGGGCGGCACGAAAACCACATCGCCGATGCAAATCCGGCTCGCCGTGGAAAGCCGGATCATTTGCGGTTTGCCGCCGACGATGCGCTTTGCTTGTAGCGACCGCTTTGCCGAATCGCTCGCGACCTGCACCAACCCGGCGGGAACCGATTCCCGCGCCTTATTCGGCGTCGGGGTAGGCGTTTGCGCCCGTGCCAATGAAGGCGCGAACACCATCGGTAGCAAAACGGCAACCATTGCGAAAACCGTGAGAACTTTTATCATCCGTTTCCCTCTTTCTTCGTGGACGATTCGGCTACGCCCCACACCGGTAGCGTCGGGCGTCCGGGCAAAAATCCGGTATCCGGCAGTAGCGGCGGCGTTTCGATCAATCGGCTTCGCGTCGCGTCGCTAATCACGATTTGCGTACCGAACTCTTTGTTAAACTTTTCCATGTGCGCCGCCGTGTTCACCACGTCGCCTATGAACGTAAACTTGGTGCGCGACGCGACACCGATATTGCCGCCCAAGACCATGCCGGAATGAAGGGACATCCCGACGCGCCACGGGGACAGATTTTGCGGCAACCGCTCGGCTTCGTTGAACCGTGTCACGGCACGAATGGCGGCGAGGCAACCGTTGATCGCGCCCTGCGCGTGACCGGGGGCGACATCCACCGGAAAGCCCTACACCGCCAAAAATCCATCGCCCAAAAAGCGATTGCCCAGTCCGCCGTGGCTCTCGATTGCCGCGATTGCCACCGTGTATAAGTCGTTAAAATCGCGCACCACGGGTCGCGGGTCGCGGCGTAAGCGGTGGAACCGCGAATATCGAAAAACACAATCGTCACGTCGTATTCCTTGTCGCCGAGCCGTAGGTTTTCCGGCATACGCAATAGGTAGTCGCGCACCACAGGCGAAATGTGCTTGCCGAATGTGGCTTCGATAGACAGACGGGCGAACGCTTCCTCGACCGAGCGGGCGGCACGAATCAGCAAGGTTGGCAAAACACACGCCAGCGCGGGCGCGACGAGCGGAAGAATCGCGTCCGCGCTGAAAAACGTCCAAAGCGCGACGGCAAAAAGAAGAAACAGCGCGGCGACCACGAACGCGAGCCCGCGCCGCGCCGAACGACTGCGCCACGCCACCGCGCCGGTTAGCACGGCAAAAGCCACAGCGATTGTTGCCTCTCCCGCCACCGGAAACCGCCGCAAGGGGCAGCTTGTCGAGCAAGGTGGCGAGCGTTTCGGCATGAATCGCTGCGCCAGACATCACGCGCCCGCCAGAGGAGACGTGCCTGTCCAGCGACGGCGCGTAGTCTTTGGCGATAATCACGATGGAACCGCGCAGGGAGGCGCGTTCGGGGGCGGTCAGGGTATCGGACGCCACACGTTCGGCGGGAATCGTGGGAAAATCGCGCCCGGTGTAGTTGATATAAAACGGCGTGTCGCGGTTCGCGCCGGTGTCGGGCAAGAGTTGGGGCGACGCCGTTTGCGCCAGCGTCGCCGCGGATGATGACGCCGTGACGCTTTCGTCCCCGCTTTTGCCGCGAACACGGGGGCGGGCGGTGCGAATCGCGTAATCCGCCGCCGGTTCGAGGTCAATAAAACCGAGGCGGTTTTCGAGAGCGAGAATCATCAAAAAGCGCGGCGCGGGAAGAATCGGTGGTTCGCTTCCCGTACCGAGCAGGAACGCCAGCACTACCGAGCCATCGGCGTTTTCAATGGCTCCGGCAAGCGACTCGTCGGGTGCTAACGAACCGTCCAAGCCCATTTGTGCCAATGCGTCACCGGCGGAAGCGGCGAACACCGAATCAACGCCAATCACTTTCGCGCCGTGCTTGCGCGCAACAGTGATTACTTGGGCGTACCGCGCCCCCCAAAACAGGGTCGGTTCCTGCCATGCGGCAAGGGTCGAAGTCTGCGCCGTGACCAGCACGATTCGCGCCGCCTTCTTATCGCGGGGTCTTGGGAACCGTTCTCTGAGCGCGAACCGGGCGTCGTGGGTTCGCAGTTCGGTGCGTTCGCCCGCGTCGGTGAATGGGAGCAAAGCGCAAACCAAAGCGGCAACCGCGCCCATGCCCGCGCTCAGGAAGCGGCGCGACAGCAGTTGTGCGACCACACCGGGCGCGTTGGTCACGGGGGGCGGAACAGACATAACGGTTTTTTCCCCGGCAGGCGTCCGGCTTCCTGCCTTGCCCTACGTTTTCGGCGCGTGAATTAGTTCACGGCGACAGGCAAAGCGGGCGTGGTGTGGCAAAAATATTCCGCGCTTGACAAGCCCGATACTCCGGTTCATAAAACGGTATACTAACGCCGATGCTTCAACAATTCTTCGCGTACTACCGCCCGCACCGCCGTTTGTTTTTGATGGATTTCGGGTGCGCCGTGCTGTCCGGCTTGCTGGAACTCGCGTTCCCAATCGCGGTCACACGGTTTGTGGACAAACTTTTACCGTCGCAAAAATGGGACTTGATCCTCGGCGCGGCGGCGGGCTTGCTCGGCATCTACCTTCTGAACACCGGCTTGCAGTACGTGGTCAACTACTGGGGGCACGTTCTCGGCATTTCTATCGAAACCGAAATGCGCCGCCGCATCTTCGATCATCTGCAAAAACTCTCGTTCCGCTTCTACGACAACCAGAAAACCGGGCATCTCGTCGGGCGCGTGACGAAAGATTTGGAAGATGTCGGCGAGGTCGCGCACCACGGACCCGAAGACGCTTTTATCGCGGTGATGACGTTTTTCGGGGCGTTCATGATAATGTTTACGATTCATCCGGTACTCGCACTGATTACCGGTTTGGTCGTGCCGCCGATGACGTGGA
>JACMIU010000445.1 GCA_014380985.1 Armatimonadota bacterium
CTTCTCGGTTTCGCCCTTGTGCCGGTCGGGACATGGCTTGTGCGTCGCCGAAAGTAGGTTGCAGATCATTCAGGGGCGGCGTTGACAAGATAGTTGCCGGTAAGACCACGCAACAACATGATGAAAACGTAAGGTGGTAGTTATGCGAGCAATCTTACGTTTTCATCTTCGGCTCGCCGCGTCCTGCCTTGCGGTGACGAAGAAGCCCCGCCGTGAGCAACCACGGCGGGGCTTCCCTATCTTTCCGGCTATCGCTCTCCGGCGCGTCTGGCGTGTACCACGCCACGGTCAATCCTACAGCGATTCGCGGGCATTACAGCGCGTCAAGGCGAGCGGCGAGGTGCGCGGCGTCAAGACTTCCGTTGTCACGGGCGGCGTTAAGTGCGGCGAATAGCACGGCTTGTTCGCGGTCGCACAAGTGAACGCCCTTGCCAGTCCGCGGATCGGCGACGTACAAAGCGTCGGCGACAATCGGAAAGTGTTTCGCGTCGGCGTGTCCTACGGTTGGCAGGGTGTCTGGCGCGGCGGTGTACGCGGCTTGTGCGGCTCGCATGGTGTGATGGACACCAGCACGGGCGCGGCGGTCAATTCGTTTTGAGGTTCGTGTTTTCATTCGGTGGTGGTTCCTATCGCGGGGGAGGATTTCGCGTCCTCCCCCGCTTCGTTTTCTAATCGTTGTCGAACGGGTCAATCGGTTCACCAAAGAACGCGGTGGAAACGGCGTTCGCGGCGGCGTGTGCTTCGGCGGTGGTCGGTGCGGCTTCCTGAACGGCGCGATGCAGGCGGACATAATCGGCGTAGGTTGCACCCGGCGCGGTCAAGGTAGCGATAGCGGCATCGAGAACGGAGGGAGCAGGTAGCGCACGGGGCGCATGAAATGTAGCGGTTTGCATATCTAAGTATATAGTATTAGACAATGTTTTTCAAGTCTTTGTACAATGTTTTTCTACTTTGTTTCCCTGCCCTTACTTGCTCTCTTTTTGCACCGACCGGGTACTTTTGCCCCGCTTTGGCTTCGGCGTGTGTGCGGGGCTACTGGCGTGTGCCACGCCACAGTGGCGCGATTCGCGGGCTATTCTTTCGCGCCGGGTTTGATGGACACGCTTTCGCTCGCCGGGTGCAACTCGATGCCGGGTAGCACGTCGCCGCTGGCTTCTACATAGTCAAGCAGGGCGCGGTGGTCGAGACGTTCTACCGCTTCCACGCTCACGGCGTCGGGGCAAGCGGTTCGCGCCGATTCGGTTGCGAGCGCGGCGTCGGCAACGGTGAACCGGGCAGGAACGGTGCGGAAGGAAACCGAGCCGTGCAACATGGTCACGGTTTTTCGACGGCGCGTGTCGGCTTCTTGCCGCGCCCATGCCGTGAGTTGGTCGCCAAACTGGTGCATCAGGCGTTCCCGGTCGGCGGTTATTTCGCCGGCACGTTTGGCGGCGTTGGCGGTGATCCGCTCGCGTTCCGCGTCCATCGCGGCAAGTTTGGCAAGGAACCATTCGGCACGTGATTCGCTGTCAATTACGAAGGGCGCGGCGAGGGTAGTCGCTTCGGTATACGTGGTGTTTTCCATTGTTTGGGTTCCGGTTCGTTTCGGTCGGTTCGGTTCGTGTACGGTTAATCTGGAGCGATTCGGGGGGAAGGCTCGACCTTCCCCCAGTGTCTTTAGCACGGCACGGCGGGGTGTTCGCGGTGCATAAACGCTTCAAACGCTGATTCTTCGGCTTGCGCTTCGGCTTCGGCTTGCGCTTCGAGACGAGCAAGATACTCGCGTTCCTGTTGGCAGAGTGCATAATGTTTGCAGTAGCCGTCTTTCTCAAACGCCTTGCACTCGCAAGTTCTGAAGTTCATATCCACGATGTATCTCCGCGTAGCATCGGCAACGTGTTGCACGGTGAACGCAGGATATTCACCCCAAGATTCGACGGTGTAGTTCCGGGCTTGTGCGGTTGCACGTGAGCGGATAGCGGCGATTTTAGCGGTCAGCATTTCCATAGGTCGTTTCCTTTGGCGCGATAGGCGCGGTTCGTTTAACAATCTAAGTATACGATGTTAAACAATAATTGTCAATGATTTGTACAATGTTTCTTAAATCTTTTTTGAAAGTTTTTGACAATGATAGAATCAAGGGTTACAATGTATAGAGTGTTAAACATTGACGCGGTTCGCGTCGGAGAAGGGAGCGAAATATGAGTACCGAACCGACCGGCGACAGCAACCTTGCCGCCGTGGCGAACGACTACATCACGC
>JACMIU010000446.1 GCA_014380985.1 Armatimonadota bacterium
ACGGTTGGGCGAAGGTTTGCGTTATCGGTGACAAGATACGCGACGAAATGTTCGGCAAAGGTGTGGATCCCTTAGGCAAGCAGTTCGTGATCAACCTGAACGGCGACCGGGTTCCGTTCACCGTAGTCGGGATGCTCGCGCACAAGGGCAAAGGCTCGTTCGGACAGGCGAGCGAGGATGAAAAGGTATACATTCCGCTCGCCGCCTATCAGAAACGCATCACCGGCACGGAGCAGATCAACGGCTTGAACGCCCGCGCCGCGCCGGGCGTGGATGCCGAAACCGCCGCCGATGAGATATTCGCCGTGCTAAAATCACGCCACCCGGAAAACGCACAGGACTTCGTGGTGGACACGCAGGAGGGCTTGCTGAAACGCCTTGACGGTATTCTAATCGTGTTTCAACTGATTCTGGGCGGCGTCGGCGGGTTGTCGCTCTTAGTCGGCGGCATCGGCATCATGAACATCATGCTCGTATCGGTCACGGAGCGCACCCGCGAAATCGGCATTCGTAAGGCGGTCGGGGCGAAGCGGAGCAATATCCTGCTTCAGTTCGTTACGGAGAGCATGACGGTTTCCGGTGTCGGCGGGCTTATCGGCGTCGCACTCGGCTACGGCGCGGCGAAGCTCGTGGGCTTGGCGGCGGGCGACAATCTGCCGACGTATGTTCCGCCGTGGGCGGCACTGCTCGGCTTCGGCTTTTCGGTCGGAATCGGAATGTTTTTCGGGATTCTCCCGGCATACCGCGCCGCGCAACTCGACCCGATTAACGCGCTTCGCTACGAGTAGAAGTTACGGGGGAAAACGGTCGGACAGCGTTTGCATGAAGCGAGCTACGGCGTCGGTGTACGACGGTAGCAACGTTGCCGCTTCCGCGTCCGGCAGGGGCGCGATATACTGCCGCTCGGTTTGGTTGAGGAACAGTTCGTGTCCGGGAAAGTCGCGGCGAAGTACGGGCAATACGTCCGCGCCGCGAAAGGATGTGCCTTGCCCCGTCGCCACCGTGTACCAACCGCCGCCGATAACCGCGAGACGGGCAAGTTTCCGCAATCGGAGCGCGGGCGCGGACGGCAAATCGAAATCGGTTTTGTTGTCGGTGTCCAAGCCCGCCGCGAAGCGCGATAGGTCACACACCGACTCGAAGCCGCGCCGCGCAAAGTCCGCGCCGATAAACGGCATCACTTCCGGCGCGATGATTACCGGCTCGCCCCGAAGAATGGTGGCGTCAAAACACAAGCGAAAGCCAAGAGCAACTGCGTAGTTCTGCGCCGGAACCGCCGCGCCGGGTATCAAACCGCTTCGCACGTCGGCAAGGAGCGGGCGGCTAAGCCCCGCCGTGCCGGGAAACCGCGCCTCCAGCAAACCGCGATTTTCCTGAAACCACGCCTCATCCTCTGGCAAGCGTTTCGTAACAAAAGCGTGCAGATCTAAATCGGAAACGCCCTCTACCGCCTCGCCGCGATGCCCACTCCCCCATACGTAGACAGCGATAAGTCGGTCGCCGAAAAAGCGTTGGTATTCGGCGACGTGTGCTTCCATCGCGGCGCGGCAGAACGACGTCATGGGTTCGCCTTCGCCGCCGGACCCCCCAGCGACGG